>CAKTFF010000537.1 GCA_934553185.1 uncultured Devosia sp. | reverse complement strand
CCGCAAACTGCGCCGACGCATCGGCATCGGTCCCGCCCTCGCCCGGCAAGCTCAGGTCAAGCGGCTGTCCGGTGGAAAGATCAACCCCGCCCTGGGCGTTGGTTCCGGCCAGCGGATCGGCCGACTGCCCTTCGGGCGACCCATCATCAAAGGTCGGATCGAACTCGGCTTCCCCCGGCAGCGGCTGCACCCCTTGCTCCGGAATTTCGGTCGGCGGCGCCTCGGCAGGCGCGCTGGTCGCATCGGGTTGCGCAGCCGATGCCGCTGGCGCCGCACCGCCCTCAAGTGCCTGCAACCGCGCATCATAGCCCGCCTGCATGCGGCTGAGCAGTTCCTGCAATTGGGTGAGCTGGAAAGTTAGCCCCTCGATCTGCCCGTTCTGCGAGCGCAACTGTTCTTCAAGCTGCTGAATGCGCACCACCAGCTGCGATGCATCCTGCGCCTGGGCGACATGAACGCGTTGCGGCGCGGTATTGGTCAGGGTCAGCCCACCCAGTTCGGCAGGCGGCAGCACTTGCTGCGCCGACATGCCCGGAATGGTGAAGCCCAGCGCCACGGCCACTGCGCACAGCCCCTTGCGCCCACCCTTTGCGATCGCCCCAAACCTCAAATCCGCCTCCACCGCCGCATGAACATCTCTGCCCCACATGGTGCGGCCACCGCCGCGCTTAAAGGGGGACTTTGGCCAAAACAAAGCGCCCGGGCCATTTCTGGCACCGGGCGCTTTCATTCACGAGCAGCTGTGGCTTTATTGCACGACGGTCACGGCGCGGCGGTTCTGCGACCAGCACGAAATGTCGTTGCAGATAGCGACCGGACGTTCCTTGCCGAAGGACTGCGAGGTGATGCGCTGTGCATTGACGCCGCGTGATGTGAGATAGTTGACCACGACCGAGGCGCGGCGGGCGCCCAGGGCAATGTTGTATTCGCGGGTACCGCGCTCGTCGGCGTGGCCTTCGATCATGATGCGGTAGTTCTGGTACTGGTTGAGCCAGGCAGCCTGCTTGTCGAGCGTTGCGGCCGCTTCACTGGTCAAGGAAGACGAGTCGGTTTCAAAGAACACGCGATCGCCCACCGAAACCAAAAATTCCTGCTGGCTGCCCGGCGCGCCGCCGCCAGGGCCGAGATTGCCAACGCCGGTCGGCAGCGCATTTGGGGTCCGCGAACAGGCCGCAATGACCACGACGAAAAGCAGCATGGCGGCAGCGCGCAATGCAGTGTTGATGGGTGCGGTGATGACCACGGGGAGGCTCCTGAAAGGCAACAATGTCTGGAAGTCTGTTTACCGTACTTAGTCTTAAGGCCGGGTTTGTCCACGTGGTTAATGTTGGCTTACCAAGGCCGCAATGTGGCGGCAATCCGGGTGTTTATCGCCTGATGCAGAACCGCCACAATGCGGCGGGCCGATCACGTTAAGGTTAAGCGTGCTACCGCCGGAGGCACGACCTCGCCCTTCGGGAAGCTCGGGACGAGGTCTACTGGATACAAGAGTAGCCCTCATGGTGAGCCTGTCGAACCACGAAGGCGTGGCACCCACAGCCGTTATGCCCGCAACCCCGACCAAGCCGGATCGCTCGCATAGCTTTCCGTCGGGATCGTCAGAAGGTTGCGGCCCCACACGTCGACGCTCATCAGCTTGGGGCCGTCATTGCCGCCCGGATCCTGGAAGAACATGATTACTCGCCCATTGGGCGCCCAGGTCGGGCCTTCTGCATGGTAGCCCGAATACAGCATCCGCTCGCCCGAACCGTCGGGGTTCATGACGCCGATGGAGAATTGCCCGCCGCCCTGGCGGGTGAAGGCGATCATGTCGCCGGTGGGCGACCAGACCGGTGTGGAATAGCTGCCCTGGCCGAAGCTCACGCGCTGCGCATTCCCGCCGCCCGCACCCATCATGTAGATCTGCGGCGAGCCGCCACGATCGGACTCGAACACGATCCGCGAGCCGTCCGGCGAATAGCTCGGCCCGGTGTCGATCGCGGCGCCCGAGGTCAACTGCATCGGCTGCCCGCCGCCCGTACCCACGGCATAGATATTGGT
>CAKTFF010000536.1 GCA_934553185.1 uncultured Devosia sp. | reverse complement strand
AACTTGAGTGCAAGCGCCTGTCCCAAGGTCGCCGGTTCCGGCGCTCGCCCTTCGCCATCACCATCTATCGGCGTGGGAGAGTGTAGCTGGAACCCGCCATCGATAATTACGGTCTTGCCTTCGAGCATGCCCTTCAGCGCTTGCGCATACTGAAAATCAGATATTTCGATGCCACCTTGGATGTGGACCTGGCTGATCTGGTTGTCTGCTGCCCAGGGCATTATTTGACCCTCATGAAATAGGTGACACCGATGTTCCGGGGCCGGGCCTCGGTGCCGCCGTTCGCCGCCGTCGTGAATGTATGGGCGTGAGCATCGCTGCTAGTGGTGAACGTATGACTGTGGGTGTTATCTGTGGTTGATTGCCCGCCGTAAGTGTTGTCCCACACGTCTTTCCCGGTTCCGCTTTGGACAACGATTGCCTCCTCTGGACGCTCATAGGAGTGCCCGTGAGTATAGCTGCTGGTGGTGCCGGTGTGGTTGTGGCTGTCGCTAGAGGTCGTGCCTGTATGCGTGTGAGTGAGGTTGGCGCTATCCTCGATCGTTCCCGCCGCTCCGGCCCGCAAAAACCGACGCTCAGTGTTGATGAGGCGAATTGTCAGCCCATTTAGCGGCGACCCCGCCAGATTGATCAGCGCAGTCGCTGAAACAGCCGGCGCGGATCCGCTGATCGTTTCGCTGGTCAAGACGCCAGAGTTGTAGGCGTCTGCCGCCGTGAGCTTGATGTATCGGTAAGCCACGTCCGTGGGTGGAGCCGCCACACCCGCCAAACTATCCAGCAGAGGTATAATCGCCCCTACGGGCTGCGCGCCCCACCCATCGATCAGGCCAAGGTTTGTTCTTCCTTGGGCCTGTTGCGCCGCGCTGAAGCTTTGTGAAGCATCAAGGCGAAGGCGAGCCGCCAAGACGTCCGCCAAGCCGGTGATTTGACCCACGACATGGGTGTGGGCACCCAAGATCGTAGCTGGATTACCCACGGTCCATAGTGCATTCGAGCCGCGGACCAGGATAGACCCCGACGGTGCCCCATTGGCACCATCGTCGACATTGCTGAGGCCACCCAAGGTATCGTGGAAGGTGGCCGACATCTTGTCACCAAGAGCTGAGACCAGCCCTGCCACGTCCTCTAAAGCGTGATCGTGATCAGACGCAGCTTTCCCGGCAAGCGCAAGGAACACGTCGCGCATGTCGATGTCGATCGCCAGCAAGGCATTGATGAGCGTGTAGACGTCCACGCTCACCGCAGTTGCTGGATCGGGCTGCGGATAGTTTCGATTAGGCGTAGCCATGGGCGTTCCTTAGATCGTATAGGCGCGCAGATCAGCCACCGAGGGCCGAGCTGCCGGTGTGCCGGTCAACGTCAGCATGATCTGCCCTTGCGTACCAGAGATCGCTGGGCGCTTGTGCTTGGGCTCTGTCCAACCGTCACCCAGCACCTGCGTAGTATCGAGGGTCATGGCCTGCCAAGCGCCGGCATCCGCCCGCACCTGAGGTAAGACTGTCGATCCTGCGGGGATATCGGCCGCAAACAGGGCACTGGCTTCGACATTGCTGCCAAAGGCGAAGTTTCGGGTGACGTAGGTCCCCGATGTGCGCATACGCCCGCCAGCGATCAGCGTTCCCGGATAGAGGATCGGGCTGATCCTGTCCGTCCCCTCCAGCACGGCCCGAAGCGTCACCGTCTCCGAAACGAACTCGGGGAACTCCAGGTTCTGCCCAGGCAGCAGCTTCATCACCGCCCCATTGGCCCGCACCAGCTCGAAATGGAAGCGGGCGTCATCGGTCGGAAGTTCAACGGTTGCTCTCGCCACGAAGTCGCTGATCTGCACGAGCGCACCGGTCCAGATGGTGACCGTCTGTGTTTTGCTGGTGAAGTTGGCAGCCACCAGCTCGAACGCAATGTCGGAGTCCTGATGTGGCGTCCAGGTCAGCCGGTTCGCCGAGCTGAACATCACCCCAACATTGTAGGGGTTCTGCCCTACCCGCTTCTGGTTGAGTCCGGTGCCAACCACATCGCCCAGGCGGGCGATCGATATTTCGTGGATGC
>CAKTFF010000535.1 GCA_934553185.1 uncultured Devosia sp. | reverse complement strand
ATGTGCCCAGCTTCGACATCTCCCATATCCGCCTGTCGCCTAGCCAATTGCTGTACACCAAGGCCAAGCGGCTGCTCGATCTTGCCGCCGTGCTGGTGACGGCGCCAGTCACCCTCCCGCTGGCGGGGCTGGTTGCCGCCTTTATCGCCCTGCGGCACGGCCGCCCGGTTTTCTTTGTGCAGCGGCGCCTGGGCTATGGCGGCATGCGTTTCAACATGTACAAATTCCGCACCATGCGGCATGGCTCGGATGGCCATTCCACCACGGCGCGCGACTCGCGCATCCTGGCTGGCGGTGGGCTGGTGCGCCGCCTCCGGCTCGATGAACTGCCGCAGCTCTTTAATGTGCTCCTGGGCGAAATGAGCCTGATCGGCCCGCGCCCGGTATCCGATTTCGTGGCCAAACAATGCGAAGCGGCCGAACCCAAATTCTCTCAGCGCTATCTGGTGCAGCCGGGGCTGACTGGCTGGGCGCAGGTCAATTATGGCTATGCCAGTACGCTTGAAGAAGAGATGCGCAAGCTCAGCTACGACCTTTACTACGTTAAGCACCAGTCGTTCGATCTGGACCTGCAGATCCTGTTCCGCACGGCCACCACACTGGTGCTCGGCAAGGGCGCCCGTTAACCGCCAACCAGCACTGTTTGTTCATCGGCAACAGTGTGTGGCGTGCCTTCTGGTTGTCGTCTACGCGGCGATGGCCGATAAGCTCTGGTCAATTCAGGAGGCAAGCTATGGCCGGTTACCATTTCCGCGAAGCGCCCGGCAGCACGGCAGATGCGCCGCTGTTCCTTGTTTTTCATGGCACGGGCGGAGACGAGAACCAGTTCTTCGACCTTGCCAAACAGCTTCTCGCGGGCGCGCGCGTCGTGGCGCCGCGTGGTGATGTCAGCGAAGGCGGTGCCCTGCGCTTTTTCCGGCGTACGGCTGAAGGCGTTTACGACATGGACGATCTTCGCGCGCGCACGGGGGCCATGGCTCACTTCGTGCGCGAGCAGATCGCGCAAGGCGGTCGTCGGCCGGTTGTCGGCTTGGGTTACAGCAATGGCGCCAATATCCTGGCGTCGGTACAGTTCGCAGCTCCAGAGTTATTCGATCATACGGTGCTGATGCACCCATTGATCCCGTTTACGCCAGCCATGGCGGAACTCGATGGCAAGCGGGTGCTGATCACGGCTGGACGCCAGGATCCGATCGCGCCAGCCAGCATGACCGAGCGGCTTGCCGCTTTTCTCGAGGGGCAGGGCGCTCAAACCACCCTGTTCTGGCATGATGGCGGCCACGAATTAAGGCAAGCCGAATTGCAACAGGTGCAGTCGTTCCTCGCGCCATTGCGGCAGAGTGCCTAGGGGGCTCTGCCGCCCTCAGGCATGGAGGTCTGCCCATTGGGGATGGCGGCGGAACTGGGCGACCACATAGGAGCAGAGCGGGGCGATCTTGAACCCTTCTGCGCGTGCGTCATCCACCGCCCTGTTGACCAGCTTGGCGGCGATCCCGCGTCCCTCATATTGCCGCGGCACGCCCGTGTGGTCGATCGTCATGGTGCCGTCAGGGCTGCGGCGGAAGGTCATTTCCGCCTCCAAGCCCGGCTCCAGAAAGATCACATAGCGTCCACGCCCGCCGGCATCTTCACGCTCGATGGTGTATTGGGTGTCGGTCATTGCAGGTGGTCCTTTCTTGTGTCTAGTGCATGTGGGCCGCCCCAGCGGGCTTGGCAAGACGTTCCCGTCCGGCCAAACTGCCCGGCGCGCAGAAGAGGAACTCCGCTTTGAGCCCATTGCTCCACCACATGATCGCTTCGGGACCACGGCCGGTCGCCCCCTTTTCCCATGCGGTTGAAACCGATGGCTGGGTGTTCGTCACAGGGCAAATGCCGACCGATCCAGCGGCGCCCGATGCACCTTTGCCCGAGGGCATCGAAGCGCAAACCCGCCGCGTCGTCGAAAACCTCAAGGTGGTGCTGGGTGGCATCGGTCTGGGGCTGGAACACGTCACCATGGCCCGCATCTACCTGACGGCGTTCGAGCGCGACTACGCGGCGCTCAACGCGC
>CAKTFF010000534.1 GCA_934553185.1 uncultured Devosia sp. | reverse complement strand
TCCACATGATCGCGGGTGGCGTCGTCATGGCTCGCCAGCACAATGCCCCGATCATGGCAGGCCTGAGCGATGGCGCGCCGGTTAGGACCCGCATACTTCTGAGACCGCCGGGTTCGCGTCAGCATGAAAGCACCGAGCTCTTCATCGCTCAACTTGTTCTTGCCCTGGTAATAGGCCTTGTAAGTCTCCAGATCGACGAACTGCCGCTGACCCGGCGCATGGTCCATCAGGGACACCAGTCGCACCAATGGGCTATCCTGCAGCGCAAGAAAGCTTTCGAGGCAGTCGGGCGCGGCGACCTCGCAGCGCAGGTGAAGATGGTGCTCTGCCCGCAGACGGCCCGCTTTGGCGCCCGCCAAAACCGCGTCGGCAAGAATGCGCATGTCGGCGGCAGACGTGTCCGAGTCGTCATCAAGTCCGACCCGGATGGCGTCGAGCACCGTGGTTATGCCCGACGCGGCAATCTGCGCATCATGCGCCTGCACCGCCGCTGCCGGATTCCAGCGCACCTTGGGTCGCGGCGCAAAATGGGTTTCCAGATGATCGGTATGCAGCTCGACCAGCCCCGGAATGAGGTAGTCGCCATCAAGATCAACGCCTGCGCGCGTCGGCTCGCCAATATCGGTGATCACTCCACCATCAATGCGCAATGATCCCTCGAACACCCGATCTGCCAGAACCATCCTGGCATTGGTCAGAACAAGCTCTCCGCTTCTTTGGCTGTTCATCTGGCGAAAAGGTCCTCATGGCGAAACAGGGCTCTGCGGTAGAACCGTTTCGTGACAGTTCGGCGAAGGCCCAACCCTTTGTCAGGCATCACACCGGTCACTAACGCGGAATCGCCATCAGTGATGCCACTATGCAGTGCATGTTGAAGGTGCGCTTATCCAAAAATTTGCCTGATCGCCTAGACGGCAAATTCCCCGTGAGCCTGCGGCTTTGATGAAGATCGGTAAACTTGTAACAAACAGCACAGTGGAACTGGTCATCCCTGCTCGGTATTCCTGACGTATGATGACCAACCCAACCGACCGGCGCCGTCATGAGCGGCGCACCATCGATATGCCGATCCTGGCTGTGCTGGGTAATGGATTGCGGCGTCTCAACGCAACGCTCGTCAACGTCTCGCAGTCTGGCGCCATGCTCAAGTTCGGCGAGCGGACCGAGCTACCAGAAAACTTCTACCTGCTGATCCCAGACCACAAACTTCAGCCATGCCGCGTTGTCTGGCACAAAAGCGAGCTTGCAGGCGTCAGCTACACAGCCTGCTGACGATCCTTCGTGGCGTCACCAAGCAAGTCGCCCCATTCCGGCAGCCATAACTGCTCATCCTCAAGCCGCACCGTGATGCGCGCCAAGCCCAGCTTGTCACGCAAGTTCGCCGCCTCAGTGAGTGCGCGCGGCACCGGCATCGGAAATTCCGCAATCTGCTCAACCGCCGCAACGTCCGCGACCGTACGCCCCAGCGAGCGGCGGACCGTGACGATCACCGCATCCCATGGCGTGCGTGCGCCAAGGCTAAGCCGTTCATACTGTGCCATAAAATGCCCTCTGTTCAGCTGCACAAAGCTGCGACAACCAAATTAGTTGCAGATTACGTGATCACATTCATGATCCGGCAACCATAGGGCTGGGACGTGCCGGACTTCCGGGTGTGGAAGGCCCACTGACTGGCCCCTTAGACGACAAGGACCGCCCTAAGGCGGTCCGACAGAGGCAAGGCCGAGTGATCGGCCCTGCCGTATGCGTCGCGACTAGAGCAGGAAATCGCTCTTGTAGAGGTCGGACAGATTGTCGAAATGGATCGAGAAATCGGCGGTACGATCCCCGTTCACATCCGCATAAAGGAAGATGTCCGATCCACTGCGCGCCAGCCGCAACTCTCCGGCGTCGCCGGTAAAGTTACCAAAACCACGATAGGTGAACGCCTGGTCGCCCGACAGTTCGGTGTTGGCATCGATGCTGCGCAGGTCGATCAGGTCGTCGCCGGTGAAGTCGACAATGGTGTCGCGGCCGCTCGAGCTGTTCTTGGAGTCGGCAACGGACACGTAC
>CAKTFF010000533.1 GCA_934553185.1 uncultured Devosia sp. | reverse complement strand
GCCATGGCCCTGGCCCGCCCCACCCATCCGCACGACATGCTCAATCTGCCCGGTGTCGGCCAGGCCAAGCTCGACCGCTATGGCGAAGCCTTTCTGGCCGTGGTCACCCGGACCGATCCATGACGGAAGCCAAAACGCCTCGTCTCGCCATTGTCGACATCGCCCGCGGCGTCGCCATCATCTTCATGGCAATCTACCATCTCAGCTGGGATCTGTGGAACTACCAGTTCATCCTTGCCGATGTTCCTTATGACCCTGCCTGGGTGTTGTTTGCGCGCTCTATTCTCTCGGTTTTCCTCTTCCTGGCCGGCGTCGGCCTGGTGCTTGGCCACGGCAATGGCATTCGCTGGCAGCGCTTCTGGCGCCGCTGGCTCTATGTCGTTGCGGGCGCCCTGGCGATCACCGTCGCCACATTCTTTGCCTTTCCCGACAGCTTTGTGTATTTCGGTGTCCTCCATGCCATCGCCCTGTTCAGCCTTTTAGGTCTGGCTTTCGTGCGCACGCCGATCTGGCTGGCCGTGGGTGTCGCCATTATTGTCATTGCCCTGCCGTTCTTTTTCTCAGCTGAACTCTTCAACCTCAAGCAATTGTCCTGGCTGGGTTTCTGGCAGATACCGCCGATCACCAATGACCTTGTGCCGGTATTCCCCTGGTTCGCCGCCGTCCTCCTCGGCATTGTGGCGGCGCGCCTCGTCCTCCGATCTCGCTGGATCGCCCCTTTGGCTGCCATCAGGGCCGAGGGACGTTTAGGCCGGTCGTTGGCCTTCATGGGGCGCTGGAGCCTTCTGATCTACCTGCTTCACCAGCCCATTTTGTTGGCGGTGATCGCGCCTGCCGCTGCCATTCTGAAGCCCGAGATCAGCAATCGCGCTCCCATTTTTCTGCGCGATTCTCAGTTTCTTTGCGAACAAACGGGTACCTCAGCAGACCTCTGCGTCGTCTATTCGCAGTGCAAGCTCGAAGGCATCGAGCAGAACAATCTCTGGGATGCCATCAATAGCGGGGTCATCTTTCCCTCGCAGCAAAAGCTGCTCGATGACCGCAACTTCGAGTGCTCTTCTCTGGTCAATCCTGACCTCCAAGCCAATCCTTAGAGCCGCTTATTGGCAAAACTGCCTTGAATGGTAGAGCAAACAGGCGTTGATTAGCCGCACGAACTCATTTGTTCCGGACGGCTGCCGCTTCGTGCCGCCCCGCCCGGACCCATACATACCGTAGTCTGGAAATTGACTTGACCACCCTCAAGGCGGGCCGCGTCCGATCTCGCGGCAATGCACAAGCCCATGTTGCCGCAGCCCATCAGGGCAAGGGCCTGAGCCCGCTTCGGCGCATAACCCTTTATTCGCTGCGTCACCCCTGGCAGGCCGGCACGGCTATTGGCGCGACCATAGTCGCATCGGTGCTGCAACTGCTGATCCCGCGTTTGCTGGGTCAGGCCGTTGATCAGGCGCAGGGCGTGCTCGCTCTTGGGGGGCAGGGCGCCGAACAGGCGCTGCTGTGGAGCGCTGCAACCTTGCTCGGCGTTTCGATCGCGCGCGGTTTCTTTACCCTGGTGCAGAACTATTTTTCGGAAAGCGTCGGCCACCATGTCGGCTACGAGTTGCGGCTGGCCTTCTACGACAAGGTGCAGCGCCTGTCCTTCAGCTACCATGACCGCGTCCACACCGGCGACCTGATCACCGTGGGCCTGCTCGACCTTGACGGGTTGCGCATGTTCTTTGCCACCGGCCTCGTGCGCGTCGTGCTCCTGTCGGTGCTGATCGGAGTCGGCGCCTGGATGCTGCTCAGCACCGATTTCCTGCTGGGACTGTTGGCGCTGAGCTTTGTTCCGTTCGTCGCCTGGCGCTCTTCGGTTGCGCAACTGACCCTGCGCACCACCTGGCTGGTGCTTCAGGAAAAGCTTTCGGCGCTGAGCCGCGTCATGGAAGAAAACCTCGGCGGCATTCGCGTCGTTCGCGCCTTTTCCGGCCAGGATTTCGAGCTCGGCAAGTTCGACAAGGCTTCAGCGGCGGCGCTTGAACTCGCCCATCAGCGGCTCGATGTGCGCGTGCGGAACAC
>CAKTFF010000532.1 GCA_934553185.1 uncultured Devosia sp. | reverse complement strand
TGCAGCTTCGCGTCTATGGCGACAAGGGCAGCATCGAATGGCGGCAGGATAACCCCAACTACATGTGGTTCGCCGAATTCGGCAAGCCGCGGCAGATGCTGACCCGCGGCGGGGCAATCTCGGGCAATGCCGCATCTACCATGAACATTCGTATCCCCTCAGGACACCCGGAAGGGTATCTCGAAGCCTTTGCAACCCTCTATTCGCAGTTCGCTGCGGTGATCCGGGGTGACGGGGCGCAGTTCGAACCGCTTCTGCCGACACTCCAGGATGGCGTCGAGGGCATGCAGTTCATCAGCGCTTCGGTTCAGTCCAGCAAGAATGACGGCAAGTGGACCAAGCTCTCGGAGGTCTAGACACCACTCTGCTCGTTCCACCCGTCTGTCGGGCGGGATGAGCATCGCTAGCACTCACTGAATTCGTTCGATCTCGTAGCCAGCGTTCTGGAGCAGGTCGAAAACGCTGCCTTCACCTATCAGGTGGGCCGCTCCGACAACCACAAGGTTCTGTTGATTGTCGCTGAGCATCCGCTCCAGCGGGCTGATCCAGTTGCGGTTGCGCGCATAGATCAGCCGCTCGAGAAATGCTCCTTCAAAGCCACCCATTTCCTCGAGAAACAGATCGGCCAGTTCCTCAGGCGTACCGTCCAGCCAGCTGTCCAGCATCTTGTCCATCATCTTGGGAAGGATTTCGAGCTCTTCGAGGGTCGAGGTCAGCATGGCAAGCTGCTCATCTGCCGGAGCTCCGGCAAGAATGTCCAACTGCTCGTTGCCGGTTTCAAGAAAGACCAGGCGGTCTTCCGGAAGTTCAGGCTGTATCACGAACTCGACGCCCTCTGCCTTGTAGCCAGCGTTGGCCAGCGCCTGCACCGTGATAGTGTTGGTTGCCATCCAGGGCCGCATAGCCAGGATCGATCCCATGGGCAGGTTGATCTCCTCGGCATGGTCGCGCAGGTCGCGCTCGGTTGCGTCGTCCAGAACATCGGTCAGCAGGGTGCCATCGGTGTAAACGCCGCGAACAAAAGCCTCCGCACCGACCTGTGCCACTGCGCCTGGCCGAATGTCGGCCTCGAACACCACCTTGTCTGCATCGGCCAAAACGGTATCGAACAACTCGGTCCGCCATTGCGCCCCATCAGGCAGGATGTGGAACGAACCAAAAATCCATACCGCACTATCGTCGTCACGCACTTCCCAAAGCGCGGGCTCGGCCCACGCAGGCTGCATCATGCCCAAGGCAGCGGCAGCCATAACGGCCATTGTCGCCAACAGCTTCATGGAGGATCCCTTCATCGACGAAACGCAAGGCCACGCACCACTTTCTCCCACGTCGTGGGAGAAAGAAGCACTCTACAGCACCGTGGTTTACTTTGCGTTGCGGAACTGCGTTCCGACAGCTTCAGTGCGTCCAGGGAGTCTTGCGGTCTGCGCGGAAATTGTCTGTGTAGCTCTGCCGCTTGGGCGTCGCGTCATGAGACGGCTGCACCGAATAAGCGATACCGTTCTTTTGTGCGTAGGCCTCGGCAGCTTCAAGCGTGTCAAAGCTGAGACGCACCTGTGCCTGAACGTCGCCTGAGGTCGTGTACCCCATCAGCGGGTCAATCTCGCGGGGGGTGGCCGATTCGTGCACCAGGATCCACTGCCGAGTCTTACCTTTGCCTGACTGCATGGCTGTGCGGGCAGGGCGGTAGATACGGGCGGTCATGCAAGGTCCTCAACACGATGCGCTAAACGCTGCAAGAAAATGGTCGGAGTACAAAGATTCGAACTTTGGACCCCCGGTTCCCAAAACCGGTGCTCTACCAGGCTGAGCTACACTCCGACGGTGCTCTCGTTAGCCTGTTCAGCTCGAAAGGGCAAGCGTAACCACGCCCCTTGTCTGGCCATTGACGCCAGCGCCACAGCCGTCCAGAAAACCTTCATGCTGAACCTGTTGCATCGCTGGCCCTTTGGACTGGATCGCAAGAACTGGCCCGACTTCGCCGCGGCCATCATTCTCGTGCTGTTTGTGCTGGTTTTCTTTGACGTCTGGGTGTCGCAGACCCTGCAGGGCTGGCCCGAC
>CAKTFF010000531.1 GCA_934553185.1 uncultured Devosia sp. | reverse complement strand
CCCTGAAAACGCCTCAAGCACAGGCGGTGATAAACCAATCTATTGGCCCGCGTGTCCGTGGCTACGGCAAGGCACTACTGGGCGGCACACGTGCCTTCTTCGACAGCAAGGATGGTTACCTGTACCAGGCCATCATGATGCACTCTGGCGAGATTGACGCCATAGAGAGCATCCGCATTGGTGATCGCACCGTGTCGCTGGATGACGATGGTCATGTGACGACAAGGGCTTTCACCTACAAAAAGGACGATGGAGAGACGACGAAGTATGCCATTCGCTTGGCGACCTATCTGGGCACTGCCCACCAAGAAGCAGCGCCATTGCTTAAGAATACGTTTCCCTCAATCTGGTCGGATGAGCACCGGCTTCGTGGCATCGCCTACATCGTCGCACGGTTTCGTTCGCCGCCGCAGGCTGACTTTCAGAAGATATTCCCTGAGGGGTACAATACCCCTGTTCGTGGTCTTTGCCGTCTGACTAGGGTTTGGGACCCCCGCAATGACCAAACAGCTTGGTCCGATAATGCGGCGCTCTGCATCTTGGATTACCTCACTCATCCGGACGGGTTCAAGAAGTCGCGCTCGGATGTCGACGTGGAGAGCTTCAAAAACTTTGCCGATATCTGCGATGAGGATATTCCGCTCAAAGCAGGTGGCACAGAAAAACGCTATCGGCTTTGGGGCGTCTACCAGCTTACCGATGAGCCAGAGGACATTCTCCGCAAGATGCGGGCAACGTGTGATGCCGAGCTTTACCAGAACGCCGCCGGCAAGATCGCTATTCGCGGCGGGAAGTGGGAGCCGCCGACAGTCACGATCACAGATCGCGACATTCTTGGGCACAGCATCGAAGAAGGCAACAACCGGTTCGCGGCCTTCAATGAACTGAAGATCACCTACACGTCACCCACGCACGACTACCAATCGGTTGAAGCAACGCCGTGGATTGACCTAGCCGACCAGGATGCCCGCGGTCCCCTGCCATCCGAACTGGATCTGGATTTCGTGCCATCGCCCTCGCAAGCGCGCCGACTGGCTAAGATCCACATTGCCAAGTCCAACCCGACTTGGAAGGGCAAAATAAGGACAAACCTAGTCGGGCTTAACGCATTGGGTGAGCGGACGATCCGGGTCATTCTGCCGGAGCTGGCTATTGATGATGCTTTCTATGTGGCCGGGTTCTCAATCGATACTGAGTTGAAGTTCGTTGAGATCGAAAAGATGACAATCAGCGAAGCGGCTTACACATGGGACCCGCAAACGGAGGAGGGCGAGAACCCTGCGGTTCCTGCGCAAACTGCTCCAGATTTGGATTTCCCCATTCCGGTCGTGATGCCGCTTTTGGTTTCTTCAGCGGGTCATATTGTGCTGCAGGTAGAGCCTATTGATCGCGATGAACTCGATTTAGAAGCCGAAATCAGACTCGGTGCAGGTGGCGAATGGCAGTCCATGGAAACAGTGGCTGCAACGATCAGCCGCTATCGCGATCCGCAGCCAGGGTTGTACCAAGCTCGCGCCCGATGGACTGGGCCGCAAAACGCAGTGGGCGAGTGGAGTTTCCCATTGGCTGAGATCACCATCGACTGACGACAGCACATCCATTCACGACAATCCCAGCTCGCTTCGGCGGGCTTTTTTATTGGGGCCAGCAATGACCATCGTTGACGACCTAAAGCGAGAATGGCGGGAATTCCGGCGTTATACCGGCGACGGATTGCCTGGGGCGCCGACCAATGCCCCGCTCCCAGTGGGGGACCCTCAGTCGGGGCCATACAATCCCAAGAAGGCGAACATTCGCAATGTACTGGTGCCGCTTGCCCAACAATTGTTGGACGGGATAGCGCTGGTGAACGGCATGCTGCCTGCCTTAGCCGCAGCACGTGATGCGGCGCTAGCAGACATTGCGGATGATCGCGCTTCTGCAATCTCTAAAATAGCCAGCGATCGCGCCTCCGCGCTTGGAGCCATATCTACAAGCCGATCAACTGCTCTAATCGACCTCAACAACGCGCGCGTAGCTGCTCTCGAGGATGTCGATGATCTGGTTGAACAAGCCGAGGGGCATC
>CAKTFF010000530.1 GCA_934553185.1 uncultured Devosia sp. | reverse complement strand
GCCTGATGCCATTCTCCACCGCGCCGGCCTTGATGTCTTCGGCGGAGAAATACACCCGGCGGAGCCGGGCATGCGCGATGGCGCCGGCACACATGGCGCAGGGCTCGAGCGTCACATAAAGGTCGCAACCATCAAGCCGTCCAGTGCCCCGCTTCGCGAGTGCCGTGCGAATGGCCAGCATCTCGGCATGGGCAGTGGGATCGCCCAAAGCCTTCATCCGGTTGCGCTCGGCGGCGAGCACAGTTCCGCCCTCAACCACAACAGCGCCAACCGGCGCTTCGCCATGGCTGGCAGCGTCCTGGGCGAGGCTAAGGGCAAGATCCATGGGCGAAGGCATGGAGTGGGTTTAGCGTGCCCACTACCCCGGCTCAAGCAGGCTAGTCCGAACTGCCGCGCAGACCACCCACGGTGTTGCCGAGTTCAACGGGCTTTTCGTCGTCGTTGAACTCGGCGTCTGCCGCCTCGTTGACTTCGGTCACATCGGCGGCGTCTTCCGGGCGCTTATGGTCACGCTGGTCCTTGCCGTTGAAAGCCTTGTTGGCGTTTTCGTTGAGCTGGGTCACGTCGTCGGGCTTGCTGGTCATGGGGGCTCTCCTTTGCCCCCTAACGCCCAAGTCGCTGTCATGGTTGTGCAACAATGCCCCTAGCGGTACCGCGCGCGACATCGCTCCCCTATATTGGCTCAGAAGGAGAATCGTTCTTGCCCATTCGCCAGCTGCCCGAGGACCTGATCAACCGCATTGCCGCTGGCGAAGTGGTGGAGCGGCCGAGTAGTGTGGTCAAGGAACTGGTGGAAAACGCGATTGATGCCGGGGCAAGCCGCATCGTGGTGACCACGGCCGGTGGCGGCAAGGCGCTGATCCGCATCGAGGATGATGGGCACGGCATGGACCGCGATGATCTCGTCCTTTCCGTTGAGCGCCATGCCACCAGCAAGCTGGGCGAGGATGAACTCGACGACATTCGCACCCTTGGTTTTCGCGGCGAAGCCTTGGCCTCGATCGGCTCGGTGGCCGAGCTATCCATCCAGTCGAGGACAGCCACAAGCGAAAGCGGGCTCAAGCTCGAGGTGCGCGGCGGTGTTCGCAGTGGACCCGTGCCGGTGGCGATGAACCGGGGCACAGTTGTCGAGGTTTGCAACCTGTTCGCCAATGTTCCGGCGCGGCTCAAATTCCTTAAAGGCGACCGGGCGGAAGCGGCGGCGATCACCGATGTGGTCAAGCGCCTTGCCATGGCCAACCCGGCGGTGCACTTCGTTCTGGACGGCTCGGATCGTTCGGCCAGCAACTGGCCTTCGGTTTCCGGGCCGGGCGGGCTTCAGGCCCGGCTGGGACAGGTGGTGGGCGATGAATTTCGCCAGAACGCCGTGTCACTCGCGACCAGTCGGCATGGCGTAGTGGTGGCGGGGCTGGCGGGGCTGCCCACCTTTACCCGCGCCAATTCGCTGGCGCAGTTCTTTTTCGTCAACGGCCGCTCGGTGCGCGACAAGGTTCTGGTGGGCGCCGTCCGGGCCGCCTATGCCGACTACACGTTCCGCGACCGCTTTCCGGTTGTGGCGCTTTATCTCGCCATCGACCCTGGCGAGGTGGACGTCAACGT
Organism: uncultured Devosia sp.; assembly: GCA_934553185.1. GTDB lineage: Bacteria > Pseudomonadota > Alphaproteobacteria > Rhizobiales > Devosiaceae > Devosia. The sequence continues at coordinate 480 of CAKTFF010000530.1, read as the reverse complement.
TCATCCGGCCAAGGCTGAACTGCGGTTTCGCGATGCAGGCGCGGTGCGCAGCGCTGTAATCCGGGCGATCGGCGAAGCGCTTGCCGCAGCAGGGTTCAAGGCATCGGACACCGTTGCCGACGATGTTCTGGGCGCATTCAGCGCGCCATCTTACGAGGCACCACAGCCGCAAACCATGTCGACCGCAGGGCCGATGGCACGCAGCTATGACCAGAACCAGCACGTGGAGCCAATGGCCTTTGGCGGCTTTGCGGGGCTGAACGAGCCCAGCGCGCGCATCGAGGCGGAACCCCCGCCGGTTCTGGCCGAGTATCCGCTGGGCACGGCGCGGGCGCAAATGTTTGACAATTTCATTGTCGCGCAAAACGGCGACAGCCTGCTGCTGGTTGACCAGCACGCTGCCCATGAACGGCTGGTTTATGAGCGGTTCAAGGCGCAGCTCGCCGCAGGGCCGGTACCCAGTCAGGCACAGCTGATCCC
>CAKTFF010000529.1 GCA_934553185.1 uncultured Devosia sp. | reverse complement strand
TCTTCTCGACCGCACCAACATCTTCGGATGCCTAGAAAAAAGGCCGCCCCTCGGGGCGGCCTTTTCGTTTGTTTTTAGTTGGCGGGAGCGGCGGGAGCCGTTTCGTTGGCCAGAGTTTCTGGCGCGGTCGCGGGAGCAGCTGGGGTGGTCGTGGTGTTGGTGGGCGCTGCTGGCGTGGTTGCCGGTGCCGTGGTGGTGGTTGTCGACGTCGTGCTGTTGGCCGGCGCTGCCGTGTTGTCCGGGGTGCTGCCGCCGCATGCGGCGAGGGCGAGGGACAGGGTGATGGCGAGTGGCGCGAGAAGTTTGGTGGACATGGGATCTCCTTGTTGAAGTGTTTTATGGATCTCGTCTTCAAACGTCCGTGATGTAGCGGAGCGAATGGGGCGAAGATTAGGCTAGTCCTGCGAAGGCGGGGCGGTTGGCCGTTGCCCGGCAAGCTTTTGTGGTGCCTTGAACCGCCATGCGTCTTCCAGTCGCAAGGCAAGTTCTTCGTCACCGATGGCATCGAGATGGATCAGCACCGCGCTGTGTCCGACATAATGATCGGTCTGGAAGTAGATGTCGGGCGAGATGTCCATCAGGAGAGCCTTCTGGTCGTCGGGACACATCAGAACCAGGGTTTGGGTATCCGTGATTCTGACAAACGACTTGCCACCCACCTCCAGCGACGGCGTGCCATAGCTGGTTGCGCGCGTGACGCCGGGAAGGCGGCTCGCAGGGGCAAGCTTTTCGATGCGCTGAAAGACCTGGTCGAGGTCGGCCATTATGTGTCTCCCTCTTCCGTTTTCCCGTGAAGGGCGTCTGGCGCATCACGGACTGATTGGCTACAGCTTGCGCTGCCCCCGAAACCTCCGACACACAAGGGCCTCAAGTGAGCATTGAACCCGACATGACGCCCGGCCCCGAAGCCGGAGCCGACCCTGATGGCCTGCGTGACGCAGAGGACCGTATCAGTCCGCTATGGCTGGAACGCCTTCGCGCCTATTTGGCTGCACACAGAAGTGAAGATGTAGCGTCGGTTATGGAGCCGCTGCATGCGGCCGACGTCGGCGACGTGCTCGAATCGCTTGATCCGCAAGAGCGGGTACAACTGGTGCGTTCGCTCGGGGACAGGTTCGATTATTCGGCGCTGACCGAGGTGGACGAGTCGGTTCGCATCGAGCTGATGGAAGAGCTGTCCAACGCCGATATCGCTCGCGGCGTCAGCGGCCTCAACAGCGACGACGCCGTTGCCATTCTCGAGGACATGGAGCAGGCCGACCGCGACGAGGTGCTGGCCAAACTGCCGACCTTCGAACGGCTCAGCCTCAAGCGCAGCCTTGATTTTCCCGAGGAATCCGCCGGGCGGCGGATGCAGACGGACTTTATTGCCATTCCGCCGTTCTGGACGGTTGGGCAGACCATCGATTACCTGCGCACCGAACCTGAACTGCCCGATGAATTCTACCAGATCTATGTGGTGGATGCGTCCTATCAGGTGCTGGGCACGATCCCGCTCGACAAGTTTTTGCGCGCCGGGCGCGCGACGGCGATCGAAGCCTTGATGAACACCAATTTCGTTCTGGTGAATGCCGCCGAGGACCAGGAGGAGGCCGCGCGCGACTTCGAGCGCTATGACCTGGTGGAAGTGGGCGTGGTGGACGAGGGGCGGCGGCTGGTGGGCGTGCTCACCATCGACGACATCGTCGACGTGATTCACGAGGAAGCCGACGAGGATATCAAGCTGCTGGCAGGCGTTGGCGACGAGGATATTTCCGGCTCCACGGCCGACACGGTGCGCAGCCGCGTTCCATGGCTGGTGATCAACCTGATCACGGCTTTGGCCGTGTCGTTTGTGATCGGGCTGTTTGGCGCCACGATCGACCAGATGGTGGCGCTGGCGGTGCTGATGCCGATCGTTGCCTCGATGGGCGGCAATGCCGGCACGCAGACCATGACGGTGACGGTGCGGGCGCTGGCGATGCGTGAACTCGATGGGCGCCGGCTGCGCCGGCTGGTGACCCGCGAGATGATCGTGGGCTGTGTCAATGGGGTGATCTTTGCCATTCTCGTCGGTCTTGTCACCTGGCTACGGTTCAGTGAC
>CAKTFF010000528.1 GCA_934553185.1 uncultured Devosia sp. | reverse complement strand
GAGGATCAGCAAAATTCCATATGCCTTGCGGCTGCGCTGGGTCATGCGGCATCGCGCCTATTGCGGGGACGTCAGAGCGGGCATACCACTCCCCGCTGTCGACTGACACCGGGAACATGCCGTGACCACCGTTCAAGATGCCGCACTGAGCCATCCACCTCTCGCCCATGATCGCCTCCGACCCGTGCGTATCTGGCTCTATAGCATGGCCGCTTTCGTGCTGCTGATGGTGGTTGTCGGCGGCATCACCCGTCTCACCGAGTCGGGCCTCTCCATCACGAGCTGGAAGCCTATTTCCGGCACGCTGCCGCCGCTCAACGATGCGCAATGGCAGGCCGAGTTCGAGGCCTACCAGCAGATTCCACAATTCCAGGTCAACAACTCTTGGATGTCGCTGGACGACTTCAAATACATCTTCTTTTGGGAATATCTGCACCGCCTGCTCGGTCGGCTCCTGGGAGTGCTGTTTGCCGTCCCTTTTATCGTTTTCCTGGTGCAGAAGCGCTTCTCGGCAAAGCTGGCCTGGCCATTGTTTGGGCTGTTTATCCTTGGCGGCTTCCAGGGCGCGCTGGGTTGGTGGATGGTGTCCTCGGGCCTGACGGAACTGACCTCGGTTTCACAATACCGGCTGGCGGCTCACCTAACCGCTGCCTCACTGCTCTTTATCGCCCTTGTGTATGTCCCGCGCTCGCTTGAGCCGGGCCGCGTAGATGGAATGGTCTCAGGACAAAATTTGGCGTCCGCAACTATTCTGCTGGTTTTGATCATCTTCCAGATCGGGGCAGGGGCCTTTGTCGCCGGCCTCGATGCCGGCATGGGCTACAACACCTGGCCGCTGATGGACGGGTCCCTTGTGCCTGACGGCATGGGCGTGATGCAGCCGTTCTGGCGGAACCTATTTGAAAACAATCTCACGGTGCAATTTATCCACCGCACCATCGCCTACCTGATTACCGCCTATATTGCGGTGCTGCTCTGGCACCAAAGCAAGGCTGGAGGCTTCGGCGGGGTCAATGGCTGGCTGCCCCGCTTGGGTGTGCTGGTTGTCTTGCAGGTAGTGCTCGGCATCGCCACGCTACTGACCTCGGTCCCCATCTCACTTGCGGTCGGCCACCAGGCCCTCGCCTTCATGCTGGCCGGCGCCACGGCCGCCTATATCGCTGATATGCGGCGAACAGAGAGGAATTACTCAGGCGAACGATGAGAGCTTTAGCCCTTGGAGGCTCGCTAAACTCCCCCAACCACCGCCGCTTCCCTCGGGCTTGACCCGAGGGCCACTCGCAACACGGCAAAAGCGGGGAAAGCCCTCGGGTCACGCCCGAGGCAGCGACTTTGAGGTAGGCGGGAGCTGTGGTAATATAATACCTCAAAGACAAGTTATTGTTTTTGCATGCAAAATTCTACCCCTTGACGCGTAGAGGATTCCCCCATACACCCCGCTCGAACAAGCCGCTTTCTTCCCTGTGATGAAGGCTGCAAGCCCCAACTTTCTAGGGAATTCAAGCATGAGCACTTACTCGGCAAAACCGAGCGAGATCGAAAAGAAGTGGATCCTGATCGATGCCGATGGCCTCGTCGTGGGTCGCGTCGCTTCGATCATTGCCTCGCGCCTGCGCGGCAAGCACAAGCCTACCTTCACCCCGCACATGGACATGGGCGACAACATCGTTGTCATCAATGCCGACAAGGTGAAGCTGACCGGCCGCAAGCTGGATCAGCACAAGTTTTATTGGCACACCGGCTTCCCCGGCGGGATCAAGGACCGTACGGCACGTCAGCTGCTGGAAGGCCGTTTCCCTGAGCGCGTGCTCGAGAATGCTGTCCGTCGCATGATGCCGGGCGGCCCGCTGACCCGCGCCCAGCTCAAGAACCTCCGCGTCTATTCGGGCGCCGAGCATCCCCATGAAGCGCAGAGCCCGGCCAAGCTGGACGTTGCTGCGATGAACTCCAAGAATGCGCGGGTGAAGTAACATGGCCGAAACCATCAACTCCCTCGAAGACCTCGGCGGCTCGGCCGTCGCTCCGGCTCTCAACACCGCTCCTGTGCATGTCCAGAAGCTGGACGCGCAGGGCCGCGCCTACGCA
>CAKTFF010000527.1 GCA_934553185.1 uncultured Devosia sp. | reverse complement strand
GGTGTCGAGCGTGCGAAGACTGGCTTCGGCCGTGCCGACGCGGGACGATACTTCCTCAACCCGGGCGGACAAGCCGGACAGCGTGTCGCGCAATTCGTTGATGGCGCTGTCGTCGCCCTGCGGTGCGGGCGTTGCCGCCACCGCGTCGAGCCGCTCGGACAGAGCGGCAAGCTCGGTCTCGATTGGGCCGAGGTCCACCGGTTCGGCGGGCTCTGCGGGGGCAACCGGTTCCGCAACGGCAGTCTGCGGCGGCTCGGCAGTTTCCAGCGCGCCGATGCGTTGGTTCAAAGCTGCGAGCTCTGATTGCGTGGTCTGCGTCACGGTTTCGAGCTCTGGGATGGCTGCCGCGAATTGCTCCAGCCTAGGATCGGCTGCCGGTGCTGCGGCTGGGGTTGCCGCGGGCGCGGAGGGCCAATAGCCAGCCCAAGCCAAGCCATAGGCGGCCGCCAGCCCCAGGACGCCACCGCTCAGGGCAGCGCCCAATGCGAAGCCGCCGCTCTTTGTTTTGGCGGCTGGGGGCTTGGGCCGGACCGGATCGGCCTTGTTGGAGAAAGCGCTGCCAGGCGCGGGCTTCGGATCAAGCTTCGCCGGCTCTGGCTTGGTCTCGGTCTTGCCAGTCTCGCTGGCCTTGAGATCAAGAACAGGCGGCTTAACCGGTCCGCTCTTGCTTTCGCCAGGCTTGCCATCGTTTCCGTTGATGTCGGCCATAGGCGCATCCCCTTGTTGCGAGCCGATCATGGCCCAGTTTGTTCACGCCTGAAAGCCAGTGCCAGCGACATCATGGCGTCCTCGTCCGGCCGGTCGGCCAGACCGATGCGGTTGAACCGCGCTTCAAGCAATGGCTCGGCCACAGCTTCTGAAAGGCATAGCATGCCTAGTTGGTTGCGGCGCTCGCGCGACAAGCCCTTGGCGAGGTCGGCAAATATCTCTGCCGACCGCCGCGAATAAGCTAGAACCGCCCCGATCTCGGTTCCGAGCTGCCCCAGAACATCATCCGGCAAGCTGGCGACCGGCACCATGTCATAAACCTTGGCTGTGGCAACCATGACCCCCAAGGGAGCAAGCGCCTTGGCGAGGTCGCCGCTATGATGCTTGCCCGTTGGGTAAAAAATAGGGCCGGGCACCTGGGCGATGGTCATCGCGTTGACCAAATCGACAAAGGCGCCTGCAGCGCTGCTGACCCGCTCGAAGCCGGCAGCGCGGGCTTCCATCGCCGTACGATCGCCGACGGCAAAAACCGGCAATTGCCAGTACCGCTCCAGCACGCCGCGATCCCCGAGAGCACGCACCGTGTTGGCGCTGGTGAGGACCATGGCGGTAAAGCCGTCTGCTTTGGGCAGGCCCACATCAAGGGTTTCGCGCACCATGACGGGCGCGGCCACTGCCTCGATGCCGATGGCTTCGAGCCGGGCACAAGTGGGCTGCGCGTCGGGTTCGGGCCGTGTTACCAACATCTTCATGCCGACGCTGCCCATCTTGCCAGCCATTCGGTGCCCGCCTGTCGCACCAGGTCAGCGCCCACCCGAGCGCCAAGCGCTTCGGCATTGTGTCCCTCGGCAGCCGCTTCAAACATCGAGCTGCCATCAAGGCTGAGGATTTGCCCCTTGAGCGTCAGCGTCTCGCCGTCAAGGCGCGTCAGGGTGCCGACTGGGGTGCGGCAGGAGCCGTCCAGCACGGCAAGCATGGCACGTTCTGCGGTGATCGCCCGCCGGGTCGGCCCGTGATCGAGCACCGACACCAGGGCCTTCATGCGGTGGTCATCGCTGCGGACCGCGATGCCGATGGCGCCCTGCGCAGGCGCGGGCATGAAGATTTCTGGGTCGAGCAGCGCCGTGGCCCGGTGTCCTTCGCCGAGGCGATTAAGCCCGGCCATGGCCAGCATGGTACCATCGGCAACGCCATCCATCAGCTTTTGCAGCCGCGTGCCGACGTTGCCGCGAAAGGCGACGATGCGCAGATCGGGCCGCACGCGCAGCACCTGGGCCGCCCGGCGGATCGAGGAGGTGCCGAAAAGGGCCCGCTCAGGCAGGTGATCCAGGCTTTTGGCTTTCACCGACATGAAGGCGTCGCGGATATCTTCGCGTTCGAGGAAAGCG
>CAKTFF010000526.1 GCA_934553185.1 uncultured Devosia sp. | reverse complement strand
ATGGCGCCGCGCGCTTCGACCCGGCCGAACTCGATACGCTCAACGCCCGCCTCCTGCATGCCATGCCCTATGAAGGCGCCGCTGCCCGCCTTTCCTCCATGGGCCTCGAAGGCGAAGCGATGTGGACGCTGTTGCGCGAGAACCTGCGCAAATTCAGCGACATTGCCGACCTTGCCCGCCTCGTCACCGGGCCGGTCGAACCGGTTGTCGCCGATGAGGATCGAGACTTCCTGGCGCTTGCAAAGGCCCTGCTGCCACCCGAGCCGTGGGACGAGACCACTTGGTCACACTGGACCGACGCCCTCAAGGGTGCCACCGGCCGCAAGGGCAAGGCGCTATTTTTGCCCCTGCGCCTGGCACTGACCGGCCGTCACGATGGGCCGGAGCTTAAGAGCCTGCTTCCATTGGTTGGGCGTATGGCGTGTCTGGACCGACTACCCTGACGACCTTATCGCCGAACTGAACCAGCCGCAACGCGGTGGATGCCGATTCTTGCACCGGTGTCGCCACCGCCGTTTCGCCCGGCCCTGCAGGCCGCCGGCGGGGCAGGGGCACGCTGACAAGGTTAGCTGTTTCGAGCGGCGCCGCGATCGGCGCTTGCACCGGAACAACCCCGCGCGGGTCGCGCATGGGCAAGGGGAACGTCATGCCGGCCGCCTCGATCATGGTGCGGGTCGACCCGTCCGAACCCGTCACCGTGCTGACCGTCCCGTCCGATACCGGCGCCGCCTTGCAGCTGGCCGAAGGGCTGGTGTCGAGCGCGTCGCGATAGCGGAAAGCCGAGGGCAGGGCCGTATAAGGCTCCCCGAAGCTGTTGCGCATCTGCTCGGGCTCCTGGCCCGGATTGTTGTAGAAATAAAGCGCTACGGGCGTCGTCGGGCAGCTGGCCGAACACTGCTCGGCATCATTGCCCACATAGTCCTGCAAAGTGGCATAGCTGATGGGCCAGAAATAACCATCCGAGAGCCGCACACACACCGTGCGCACCGTCTGCAGCCCCTGCGAGCCCCAATAGCCGCCGCTGTCGACCAACTGCCCGTCGCTGAAATCGCCTTCTGAGGTGGTGCCGAAGATGCGATCGAAAACTGAGTCGCGCTCGGTGGTGAAGGTCGCGCTCGATCCCGGATTGGCGCCGCAGCCAAAGCGCGCCATTTCCTGGAGGATTGCTTCGCGCTGACCGGCTACGGCATTGGCCGTTTCGAACTGCTGGGCCGCACCCGCTGCCACGTCGCGCAGGCGCAGCACTTCGCTGCCGATCTGCTCGCATTGCTGCGTCAAGGGGCGCCCGGCCTTGGCATCGTCATTGCAGCCTTCGCGCACATACCGGCTTTCCATCTGCTGCACGGCGCGCGCCGCCTGCCGCGCCGCCTGCGGGCTACCGCCGGACTGCTGGTAATCCGAGTTATTGTCGAACTGCCCGAGCGCCGCTTCAAGCTGCCGGCATTGCGCGGCCTGGGCATAGGCCGTGTTGACGTCCAGCAGCAGGCAGATCGCTGCCAGAACCATCAAAATAAGCGTGCGCATGCCGTGCGTGGCCAAGCTGGTCTATCCTCTTGCAAGACGCGTCTCGCGCCGCTTCCCTGCGGCCTTAAGACAACGCTAGGATGGTTGGCAACACTATAGTGGCAGCGCCAAGGCCGTGGTAGCGCTCCGGTGCCACATCAGACACGAGATCCCCTTCAATGAAACTAGCCACGCTCCGCAATGGCCGCCCCGATGGGCAACTCGTCGTCCTGTCGGCAGATGGACGCCGCCATGTCTCCGCGGGCCGCGTCGCGCCACACCTCCAGGCAGCCCTTGATGGCTGGGACGCCTGCGCTCCGGCGCTTAGGGAGCTTTCCCGACAGCTCGATGCCGGCGCCATTGCCGGTCAGCCCTTCGAAGTTGCCGACGCCCTAGCGCCTCTGCCGCGCGCCTATCAGTGGATCGACGGCTCGGGCTATCTCAGCCATCTCGAACGCGTTCGCACCCTCAAGGGCAGCAAGGACGCCGAATTGCAGTCCTCCCGCCCGCTGCTCTATCAGGGCGGCTCTGATTCGCTGTCTGCCCCCACCGACCCGATCCGTCTGCCTGATCCCGACATGGCCCTGGACTTCG
>CAKTFF010000525.1 GCA_934553185.1 uncultured Devosia sp. | reverse complement strand
TCGCCCATCCTGTGGCGCAAGCTGCCCGGCTCGCGTTCGGCCGGTCGCGTGCAGTCGGTTGCTTTGCGGCTCGTGTCGGACCGCGAAGCCGAAATCGAGAAGTTCCGCGCCGATGAATATTGGTCCGTTGAGGCCAAGCTGGCGCAGGGCGGCAAGAGCTTTCTCGCCCGCCTCTTGTCGGTGGATGGCAAAAAAAGCGACAAGCTCGACATCAAGACCGGCGAGAACGCCGCCCAGCTCAAGGCGCTGATCGAAGGGGGACAGTTCAACGTTTCGGCGGTCGACAAGAAGCCGACCAAGCGCAATCCCTATGCGCCCTTCACCACATCCTCCTTGCAGCAGGACGCGTCCTCGCGCCTGGGTCTGTCGCCCAACCGCACCATGCAGATCGCCCAGCGGCTCTATGAAGACGGGCTGATCACCTATATGCGAACCGACGCCGTGCAGATGGCCCCCGAAGGCATCGCCATGGCCCGCTCGGTGATCGGCAAGTATTTCGGCGAGGAATACCTGCCCGAAAAGGCGCGCATCTATCAGACCAGGGCCAAGAACGCCCAGGAGGCGCACGAGGCCATCCGCCCCACCGACATGTTCAAGCGCCCCGAGCAGCTCCATCTCGATGCGGATCAAGCCAAGCTTTATGGCCTCATCTGGCGCCGCACCCTGGCCTCGCAGATGCGCTCCGCCGAGATCGACCGCACGACGGTGGACATCGCCGTCAACGTGCCTGGCCGCGCCGTTGAACTGCGCGCCGTGGGCTCGGTCGTGACCTTTCCCGGCTTTCTCAAGCTTTATGGCGTTGAGGCCAAGAGCGACGAGGACACCGAGGACGACGATGACCGCGAACTGCCCCCCCTGGCCGTCGGTGACAAGCCGGCGCTTCAGGCCGTCGAGATCGAGCAGCATTTCACCCAGCCGCCCTCGCGCTATACCGAGGCGAGCCTGATCAAGAAGATGGAAGAGCTCGGCATCGGCCGCCCGTCCACCTATGCAGCGACGCTTTCCACGCTCAAGGACCGCGACTATGTCCGGCTCGAGGGCAAGGCGCTCCATCCCGAAGATCGTGGCCGCATCGTCACGGCGTTCCTTGAAAACTTCTTCAACCGCTATGTGGAATACGGCTTCACCGCCGGGCTTGAGGAACAGCTCGACCAGGTTTCGGCCGGCGATCTCGAATACAAGACGGTGCTGCGTGAATTCTGGCGCGACTTCACCGCGGCCACCGAGGAGATCAAGGATCTCCGCGTCTCCGAAGTGCTCGACGCGCTCAACGATGCCCTGGCCAGCCGCATCTTTCCGCCCAAGGAGGATGGTTCCGATCCACGCCGCTGCCCCACCTGCGGCACCGGCCAGCTGTCGCTCAAGCTTGGCAAGTTCGGCGCCTTTATCGGCTGCTCGAACTATCCCGAATGCAAGCACACAACCCAGCTGTCCGACGCGGCTGCCGGAAAATCGGCTGAAGCAGCACCAAGCGATGGTGTCCTTGGCACCGATCCGGACACAGGCGAAGAGGTTCACCTCAAGTCAGGGCGCTTCGGGCCCTATGTGCAGCTGGGCGACGGCAAGGAGCCCAAGCGAAGCTCCCTGCCCAAGGGCTGGGACGCGGCCACGCTGACGCTCGAGGGCGCGCTCAAACTACTCGGCCTACCGCGCGAGGTGGGGGTGCATCCCGAATCGGGCCTGCCCATCTCCGCCGGCATCGGCCGCTACGGCCCCTTCGTGCTCCACGATGGCAAATATGCCAACCTCCCCGATGTGGAGGAAGTGTTCACCGTCGGCCTCAATCGCGCGGTGGACCTTATCGCGCAAAAAGCAGCCGGCGGCTTCCAGCGCGCCAGCGCTTCAGCGATCAAGACCTTCGAGCATGACGACGGGATCATCAAGATCGCCGTGGGCCGCTTCGGCCCCTATGCGCATCAGGGCAAGGTTTACGCCAACATCCCCAAGGACATCAAACCCGAGGATGTAACGCTGGAGCAGGCGGTCGAGCTCATCGCGGCCAAGATCGCCGCCGGTGGCGGCAAAAAGAAAGCACCCGCCAAGAAGGCACCTGCGAAAAAGGCTGCGGCTGCCAAGCCCGCGGCAAAAAAGGCACCGGCGAAAGCCGC
>CAKTFF010000524.1 GCA_934553185.1 uncultured Devosia sp. | reverse complement strand
TTGAGGGCTTGCCTCAAAACAGCTGTTTCCGTATGTCTCCGCACAGTCGGGGCGTAGCGCAGCCTGGTAGCGCATTTGTCTGGGGGACAAAGGGTCGTCGGTTCAAATCCGGCCGCTCCGACCATTTCTTCTATCGCCGGCAACAGCTTCCTGCGCCGTTCGGCAGCTGGTTGGAGCCTTGGCATGACGCTGATGCCTGATGAAATCGAGCGTGCTCTTTCATCTTGGAGCGAGACAACCGGCGGCGTGGCGCGGCTGATCAACCATTCCGAGAACCAGACCTTTCTGGTGCAAACACCGGCGCAAAAACAGTTCGTGCTGCGGGTGCATCGTCCGCAATACCAATCCGTCCAAGCGATCGGCAGCGAAATCGCCTGGCTCGAAGTGATCAGCCAGGACACGTCCCTCAAGGTCCCACGGCTCGTGAAGGGTAGGGACGGCGCAATGCTGCAGTCCTTTGCAACGAGCGCGGGCGAGCGCCTCGCCGTGTTGTTCCATTTCATTCCTGGTCGCGAACCCCTCATCAGCGAAAATCTGGAGGACGTCTTTGCCGCATTGGGCCGCTATGCCGCGACCTTGCATCAACACGTCATCGGCTGGCAACGCCCTCCCAGTTTTGGGCGCCCGGCCTGGAGCGCTGCGGCGATCCTTGCGCCATCCGGCCTATGGGGAAATTGGCGGGAGGCTCCGGGTGTGGGCGAAAGCGAGCGCGAAGAACTTGAACGCCTCGCAACCATGCTCGAACAAGAGCTTGATGCCTATGGCACTGCGGCGGATCGGTACGGGCTGATCCATGCTGATATGCGGCTCGGCAACCTGCTGGTCGGCCAAGGACCGCTGGCGCTGCTCGACTTCGATGACTGCGGCTTTTGCTGGTTTGCCTATGACTTCGCAGCGGCCATCTCGTTCCACGAAACCCATCCATCCGTGCCGGCGCTGAAGCGGGCATGGCTCGACGCTTATCGGTCTGTCCGGCCGTTCCCTGCCGAAGACGAAGCCATGTTGGACACCCTGGTCATGCTCCGGCGCATGGCGCTGCTCGCCTGGATCGGCTCGCATGGCGAAACCAATTTGGCACGCGAGCACGCGCCTGGTTTCGTTGACGGAACTGTAGACCTTGCCCGGCGCTATCTGCGCGGCGGCATCTGGCGCTAGATCAGCATCTGGTGCCGAGGCGCTGTTGTTCTGCTGTCTTTGCGGATGGCTGAGGCAACGCCCCAGATTAGCCCCGCGAGCAAGAAGAAGTGGCGCCAATGGTCGCTGTCGATGATGGCCGATTCGGCCACCAGCATGGTGAAGGTCGCCATAAGCGGGATCATCATTAGCCGATAAGGCGACGGTCGTGTCAGCGCTGCGATGCCGCGCCAAAGCGTTGAAATGATCAGCAGGTAATAAAGAGCGCCACCGCCCCAGCCATACACGTGAAGCACCGTGACATAAACATTGTGCGGTTCTTCGATGATGCGCAAGTTGCTGAATTCACCTGGTCCGATGCCAAGTGGATTATCCAGGGCCAGCTCAAAGGCATAGCCCTGCCGGCCGAACCTGCCCGTCTCGCCCGAATCATAGTCCTGGCTAGCCGAACGCGTTTCAAACAGCGAGGCCACCGAAGGGATGCTCAGCAGGCCCGCCAGCGTCAACATAAGCATGGCTGCACCAAGCAGCGACATGATCATGATGCGCACCTTGTCGCGGGCATAGGCCTCAAGCCAGAAGCAAAGCACCACGACAATCAGAGAGGACAGCGCAAAGTGCCCCCAGGCAGCGCGCGAAAAGCTTACAAAGATGCCAACGAACAGGATGAAATAGACCACGGCAGCGATCATCTGCGTGCGTCCGGTTGCCAGCAGAACCCGCTGCAGGGCGAACATGGCCGGTAGGACCAAGAAGGGACCAAACACGTTGGGATCTTTGAAGGCAGCCTTGGCGCGTCCGTAACGAAGGAACACGTCCGCGCCAGGCATGATGCCGAGATAGGCCAGCGTGCCGATCAGGGCCGAGATCACGGCAATCGCCGTATAAGCGTTTATCACGATCCGCATGCGCTTTTCGGTCGCTTCGGCAACATAGTTGGCGACGAAATAGGCGGTCAGCAGCAGGAAGATCGTGACGA
>CAKTFF010000523.1 GCA_934553185.1 uncultured Devosia sp. | reverse complement strand
CACATGGCCCATATCGGCCACCCCCTGGTCTTCGACACGGTCTATGCCGCAGGTTACGCCACCAAGATCAACAAGCTTCCGCCCGACGTCGTCGCCCCCATCCAGGCCCTTGGCCGCCAAGCGCTCCACGCTGCAGAACTGGGCTTTGAACACCCGGTCACGGGCGAAGAAATGTTCTTCGAAGCGCCCCTCCCCCCCGATCTCGAAGCCCTCGAGGAAGCACTCGAAAACTACGATAAAGCTTTCGCCCGGTAGACGATGAAACCTCATGGTGAGCCTGTCGAACCATGAGGTTGGGCGAGTGAAGGCCCCATTGCAGAACCCCGACTCACCCCAAGGTGATTGAACCCTCGACCGCCTCGCGCGTAATAACTTGCAGCACGTGCGCAAGAGCAGGAACCTGCTAAACTTTGTCACGTTTTCGCGTGTTGGCATTCTTACAATCGCCAGAATGCGTCCTATATATTCATCGTCGTTTGCCGATGGGCCGTTTGCGGACATCGCGCCAGGCGCAATCCGCCCGCTCTTGCGGGGGAGCCAGAAAGGGGTGCATGCATGGCCCAGACCAATCTTCCCGTCCTCTCCGCCGAAGGGGGCTTGAGCCGCTATCTTCAGGAAATTCGCAAGTTCCCGATGCTGGAACCCAACGAAGAGTACATGCTGGCCAAGCGCTACAAGGAACACGCCGATCCCGGCGCAGCCCAGAAGCTGATCACCTCGCATCTGCGTCTCGTCGCCAAGATCGCCATGGGTTATCGGGGCTATGGCCTGCCCATCTCCGAGGTGATCTCGGAAGGCAATGTCGGCCTGATGCATGCCGTCAAGCGCTTTGAGCCCGAAAAGGGCTTCCGCCTCGCGACCTACGCGATGTGGTGGATCCGTGCGGCCATCCAGGAATATGTCCTGCGTTCGTGGTCGCTGGTCAAGATCGGCACGACCGCTGCGCAAAAGCGGCTGTTCTTCAACCTGCGCAAGGTGAAGGGCCAGATCGCCGCGCTCGACGATGGTTCGCTCCATCCCGACCAGATCAAGCAGATCGCCACCACGCTCAAGGTCACCGAAGACGACGTGGTGTCGATGAATGCGCGCCTCTCGGGCGACGCCTCGCTCAACTCGCCCATGCGAGCCGACGAAGGCAGCTCCGAATGGCAGGACTGGCTGGTGGACGACACGCCGAGCGCTGAAACCAGCTTGGGCGAAACGCAGGAGTTCTCCGAGCGCATGGGTCTTCTGACCAATGCCATGGATGTGCTCAACGAACGCGAACGCGCCATCTTCCAGGCCCGCCGTCTCCAGGACAATCCAGCAACGCTTGAAGAACTGGCCCAGCAATACGACGTCAGCCGCGAACGCATCCGCCAGATCGAAGTTCGCGCCTTCGAAAAGGTGCAAGACGCCGTCAAGGTTGCCGCAGCGCACTAGGTGACCGCAGATTTGGGAAAGTTAAACCGTCTTTCCCACCCACAATCGCTTCCCTCGGGCTCGACCCGAGGGCCACTCTCCCCACGGCGCAAGCGACGAACGACCCCCGGGTAAAAACCAAGGGCAGCGCCGGTGCTGTGAAAGCTCGTGCTAAACCACAGCCCCCACCAAATCCCACAACCGATCCTTCCCCAGGATCAGCAACCACGGCGTCCGATCCTCCGGCACGACCTCGACGAGCCCACCTAATCCTTCATTGGACGTCCCGATCAGCCCACCCGGCTCCAGCAGCAGCCCGTTCATCCCATAGCGCAGACCCATTGACCGGACAAACCGCGTCGGCAACAGCGGATGGATCGACACCCGCTCACCCGCCGCCGCCGCAAAGCGGAGCGGCCCCACCACCGCCAGCGCCACATCCACCTCGTCCACCAGCATCAGCCGCCGCATCGGCGCATATTGCAGAACGGCGCTGAGCGCAGCCAGCGTATGGTCGAGCCGCTTGCCGGTCATGCCCAGCGCCAGGGTCAGCGGCGCCTGCGTCGAACGCAACGCCTTCTGGAAATCGGTCGTGACCTGCTCGGGCAGGTGGATTACCCGCACACGTTTTTCCCAATCCGCACGGCTCGACAGAGAATCAAGGTCGCCCACGATCGCCGCCGGCAAAAGCCCCGCCGCGCCGATGGTATCGCCGCCG
>CAKTFF010000522.1 GCA_934553185.1 uncultured Devosia sp. | reverse complement strand
TTCGGGCAGCAGGTGGTGGATATCGGTGATGCGCCCGTAAAGCGAATTTTCCACCGGGACGACGGCGAAGTCGGCGTGGCCCGACTGCACGGCATGGAGGGTTTCCTCAAAGGTGACGCAGCCAACCATGTTTTCGCCGGGGAAAAAATTGCTGGCGGCGGCGTGGCTGAAGGCACCGGGCTCGCCCTGGAAAGCGATCTTTTTGGTCATCGGACGGGATCTCTTGAGGAGGCGGATGGGTTTTGCGCTGGGTGCGCCGGCAAGTCAATCGGAGGGTGAGTTGGCGGAGCATGCGGGCAAAGCGCGGCTCGAAGTGTCGCAGCACGGCTTTGCCCTGTTGCCCTTGCGGCGCGGTCCGACTATCTTCCGCGCGCGTCGGACCGGTTTGTTGAGGCGCTTTCCCGCTCGGGTGAGCGAAATTGGGCAGGGTTTGACTGGACGTCCACAGGGGATGGACCGCTAGAGAGTTTCAAATGGATTCGTTCGAGCTAAACAAGATCATGGGCGCCGTGCTGGGCACGCTGTTGTTCGTCATGGGCGCCGGCTTTGTCGCTGAAGCCATCTACCATCCCATCGAGGACCGCGGCCCGGGCTATCTCCTGCCTGAGCCGGAGCCTGTTGTTGCCGAAGCCGGTGGCGAGGCCGCTGCACCTGCCGTGCCGCTGGGCGTGCTGCTGGCCAGCGCCGATGTGGAGCGTGGCGCAACGGCGGTGCGCAAGTGCCAGTCGTGCCACAACTTCGGCGAGGGCGAACCCAACAAGCAGGGTCCCCACCTTTATGGCGTGGTCGGACGTATCGAGGGCGGGGTCACCGACTTTGCTTATTCGGATGGCCTGATGGCCCACAATGCGGCTGGCGACATCTGGACCTACCAAAATCTGGACCTGTTCCTGACCCGTCCGAGCGATTATGTGCCCGGCACCAAGATGAACTTTGCCGGTGTGCGGACGCCGGAAGAACGCGCCGACATCCTGGCGTATCTCCAGACGTTGTCGGCTGATCCGGTGCCGTTCCCGGCTGCCGAAGATGATGCCACGACCCCCGCCGATGGCGAGGCTGCGGCACCGGCGGAGGGTGAAGCTGCTGCACCTGCAGAGGGCGAAGCCGCCGCTCCTGCTGAAGGCGAAGCTGCTCCAGAAGTGGAAGGCGCCGAACAGGATGGCATCGACCCCGGTGTGAACCCGGAAGCCGACGAAGCTGCGGAAGCGGCTGGTACGCAGCAGCCCGACGCAACGGCGCCGACCGACCCGGCGGCTACAGCGCCTGACAATGCTGCCGAACCTGCTGCGCCGGCGGAAGTGACCGACACGCCCACGACGACGCAGAGCGAGACGCCGGTTGTCGGCACCCCCACGGGCGGTGGTCTTCAGGCACCCACAGGTGGCGCTGTGCCGGTGGCCCCCACCGCGACGGAGCCGGCAGATGCCTCCACGGCGCCGGGTGGTGCAGCAGCGCAGTAAGTGTTGCGGTCTCCCTATTGATCTTTTGCACCGCGTCCTTCGAAAAGGACGCGGTGTTTTTGTTTGGAGCGTCTCATGCTGCTGCTGCACCTTTCCGATGTCGATGAAGCGAGCTGGGCGAAACGGTTCCGTGAGGCGCTGGCGCCCTATCCGGTGGCGCGGCGTGGCGACCAATTCGACCCCGCGGCGGTGCGCTACGTTTTTGCCTGGAAGCCGAAGCCGGATGCCTTCGATGGCCTGAGCGGGCTCAAGGCCGTGCTGTCGCTGGGCGCGGGTGTCGACAAGCTGCTGGAGCATCCGGGCCTGCCGCCGGTGCCGGTGGTGCGGTTTGTTGACAGCGATCTCAGCCAGCGCATGAGCGATTATGTGGTGGCCCATGTCACCATGCATCATCGACTTTACACCCGCTTCCGGGCAGACCAGAAGGCGCGGCGCTGGCGCCAGGTTTACCCGCCAGCCTCGCGTGAAACGGCCGTTGGCATCATGGGCATGGGCGTGCTTGGCCAGGGTGCGGCCCGGCGCCTGCTGCCGCTGGGCTTTACCCTTCGCAGCTGGAGCCGAACGCCCAAGTCGATCGCGGGGGTGGAAGGCTTTTCGGGCGCAGCGGGGTTCGATCCATTCCTTCAAGGCACCGATATCCTGGTCAACCTGCTGCCTTTGAC
>CAKTFF010000521.1 GCA_934553185.1 uncultured Devosia sp. | reverse complement strand
GCTGCAAACTCCACGGTTACGGCAGGTTGTACCGGCACTTGTTCGCTATCTTCAGCAGGCGCGCCCAGCCGCCATATTGGCGGCAATGTGGCCATTGACGGCGATCGCTCCTTTAGCTGCCTGCTTATCACAGACGGGGTGTCGTATACTTGTATCAGAGCATAACACCTTATCGCTTCAATATGCTTCTCGTGGCGGTCTGCATAATTCCGCAATGCGGGCAAGCATGGCAGCGGGTTACCGGCTGGCGCATGCGCGTGTTGGTGTATCAACCGGCGTGGTCCAGGATGTTGCGGCGCTTTCAGGCTTAAAGCGGAGCCAGTTTGAAGTCATCAACAACCCGGTTCCTCAGAGAGAGATCCCCTCACCTCAGTCTCTTGCGGATGCGGACGCTATGTGGGGCATACCTAGAGGGCCGCGCGTCGTCACCGTCGGTAGCTTCAAGGCTCAGAAAAACCACCATCTCCTCCTAAAATCCTTGACACTCATGGTGGACGGTGGCGTGCGTTTGATGTTTGTCGGGACGGGCGAAGGAGAAGCTCGTTTAAGGGCAGCCGCCTCTGAGCTCAATATAACTGACCGTGTTATCTTCGCCGGGTTCCACGCTGATCCAACCCCCTTCTACATGACAGCCGATCTCTTCGTGCTGTCCTCCGACTATGAAGGCTTTGGCAATGTGATCGTCGAGGCGCTGTCTTGCGGCCTCCCCGTGGTTTCCACCGATTGCCCGTCCGGTCCCGCCGAAATTCTCGACAATGGACGCTTCGGCCGCCTTGTGCCCGTGAACGACGCGGACGCGCTCTCCCAAGCGATGACGCAGGCTCTGGCGCAGCCTCACGACAAAGACCTGCTAAAAGCACGCGCGCGCGACTTTGACCCCGAAAAGGCAGCGCGCAAATACCTTGCAGCTTTGGGACTTGCATGACGCCCACCCTCTACATCACCCGCAACGGCCTCCTGGAGCCACTAGGCCAAAGCCAGGTGATGGCCTATCTGCGCGGGCTTTCGCGCGACTACCGCATCACTTTGATCACCTTCGAGAAGGCAGAGGACCTGGCGGATGCGGTGGCGATGGAGCGCGCGCGGGCGGACTGTGCACGCCACGGTATCCGATGGTTGCCGCAGCAGTTTCATCACCGGCCGAAAGGCATCGCTCAAGCCTGGAGCATGCTCGTTTTCTTTTGGCTTTGTCTGCGTGAAACGCGGGGCGGAGGTGCGCAGCTCATTCACGCCCGATCCTATATTCCCGCCGCAGTCGGTTTGGTGGCGGGGGCGATTACCGGAACGCCCTTCATCTTTGACATGAGGGCGCTCTGGCCTGAAGAAATGATTACAGCCGGCCGTTTAAAGCGCGGTTCGTTGGTCCATCGCGCCATCGCCGAAGCCGAACGCCTCTGCATCAAACGCGCTGCGGCAGTTGTTTCGCTGACCGAGGCCGCTGTCGTGCATCTGCGGAAGATCTATCCGCGCGAAATGGCCGAACAACGTCTTGCCGTGATACCGACCTGCGCCGATCTCGATCGTTTCGTCCCAGAGCCCTCAGTCGATGGACCTCGAGTTTACGGATGCCTGGGAACCGTTCTGAGCGGCTGGTTTCGACAGGATTGGCTTGCAGCCTTTTTCCATGCTGCCGCCAGACGCGACGCCAATGCACAGTTCCACATCGTGACGCGCGACGATCCTCAACAAGTACGCGCGGCGATTGGCGGCGATACTGGCTTTCAAGGCCGCCTGCAAATCTATTCCATGGCTCCGCACGAGGTGCAGAAGGCAGCGCAACGCCAGAGCGTATCCGTGATGTTCTTTACCGAAGGCTTGAGTAAACTCGGCAGTTCGCCTACGCGCATGGGTGAGTTGCTGGGTTGCGGCATACCTGTTGTCGCCAATGCGGGCGTGGGCGATGTTGCGCAGATCATCGAACGCAATCGCGTTGGGGTTCTGGCGCGGGGCTCTTCGCCGCAAGAGATGGACGAGGCACTGGACACTTTGGAGGCGCTCACCGCCGATCCTGACCTGCCATCTCGCTGCCGGCGAACGGCGGAAGCCGTGTTCTCGCTTGAGGCTGGCACGCATGCGTATCGGGAGCTTTACCGTACTATCCTGCCGCACATAAGCGCTTCCAGTACAGGCC
>CAKTFF010000520.1 GCA_934553185.1 uncultured Devosia sp. | reverse complement strand
AGATATCGCTTAAAGCTGGGAGGTAATCTTCGTTCAGTAAGAGGCATTTAGTAGGACCTAGATGTGGATGGTCTCTCGCGAGTATGCATCGAATCTTAGCTGCCGGAAATACAGCAATTGCATCTACACTCTATTTGTGAGCGGGCGTTCTTTGCCATCGCGATAATACGTTGGTTACAATGCTCTCCTGCGACTAAGCTACCGAGGCGCGCATCTGCCGATCAGCACCGTCGTTACCAACAAGTGAGCGGCAACTCACCGGTGACTTGCTCAGGAACAGCTTGGCCGTCCAATCGTTATAATTGCGCGTACACCTTTCCGGTATGCACCGGTACGACCTCGCGATCGCTCGCCAAGTACAGGATGGATGCCAGCGTTCGCCAAGATGATATCGAGGTTGGGGTGAGGAATACGCTCACGCACTCCCCTCCCACCACGTCCACCACCACCAGCGTACCCGCCGTCAGCGGCCTAGCAACTCCTCCCGAGACTTGCTCCCGAACAGCCACGCCGCCCGGTCCTCCGGCCTGAGCACACACACCTGCCGGTCATGCACCGGTGCGACGGCCGGCCCTAGCTCAATGGTAAACCTGTACCTCTGATCGCCCCTTGCATGGAGCAAGCATCTCCTTCGCGCGTTCCTCCGCCTCGATCACCATGGTGGAGGCAAGATGAGTTACCTGCGGTTCAAGCTGCGCCAGTTGTTGCAGCGCATGTGGTTCTTGCCGGCCGCATTTTCGCTTGTCGCGGTTCTCACGGTGATCATCGCTTATCTGCTGGCGCGGTATGCGCCCGATGAACTGCCTTTCGTGCTGCCGACCAATGCCGTCCAGACGGTGCTGGAAATCTTGGCCTCCAGCCTGCTAACGGTTGCCGTCTTCGCGCTCTCCACCGTCGTCAGCGCATTTTCGAGCACCTCCAGCGCCACCTCGCCTCGGGCCGTTCCCCTGATTGCAGGCGATCTGCGGGCGCAGACATCCATTTCCGTGTTTATCGGCGCCTTTCTGTATTCGGTCGTGGGCATCATCGGCCTGTCCGCCGGCCTTTACAGCGATGCGGGTCGCTTGTTCCTGTTCGTGGTCACCCTGGGTGTGCTGGGCCTGGTCGTAACCTCCCTGATCCGCTGGATCGGGCATATTTCGGTGATTGGCCGTGTCGGCCACGTGATCGGGGTGGTGGAACAAGAAACGCGCCGCTCACTGGAGGCGATGCGGGAGCACCCTTTGCTTGATTGCCGCAAGCTCGAAGGCCCAGCGAAAGGTAAGCCACTCAGCACCAAAAGCCCCGGCTATGTTCAGCACTGCGATGCCGCAAGGTTACAAAAGCTCGCCGAACAACACGACCTGACGGTTGCCGTTCTCTCCCGTCCCGGCACCTATGCCACCCCGGCTCGACCATTGCTCGCGGTGGAGGGCAACGTGTCCGACGAACTCAGCGATGAACTTGTGGACTGCTTCGTGCTCGGCGAAGGGCGCGCCTATGACAGTGACCCACGCTTCGGCTTCATCGTGCTTGGCGAGATTGCCGATAAGGCCGTTTCGCCTGGCATCAACGATCCGGGCACCGCGATCATCGTTATCGACACCGTCACCCGGCTGCTGCTCGAATGGAACCACGAGGAAAAGCAGGGCAAGAACGATCGCGTGCTTTTGGCGCCTTTGGTCCCACACGATGTTCTTGTTGACTTCTATCGTCCGATCTCGCGCGACAGCGCTCACATCATCGAAGTGGTGATACGGCTCCTCAAGAGCCTTGAAACGATAGCTGAATGCAAACCGGGATTTGCCCTGGCGGCAAAATCTTCTGCCCTGGACACAATGGGACGCGCCGAAAAGGCGCTTACCTCCGAAAACGATCTGGCAGAACTGCGCAAATCCGGTGCATGGACCGAACAAGCCTGAACTGAGAGGCGAGAGCCTAGCCGCACGTCCCCAGCACCTGCGCAATCGCCGCATTTGACCCTTTCGCACCAAACACATTGGGGCTGAACACTTCGAGCCCGCTGCCCTGCCGGACAAAGGCCACGCGCATATCCTCCCGCGCGCCTTGCGCGATCCGTGCCCATTGCCGCGCCACCGGGCCGCGCACGATCACCGAGGCGCCTTCCAAATGCACCAGCGGCATGTCCTGG
>CAKTFF010000519.1 GCA_934553185.1 uncultured Devosia sp. | reverse complement strand
TGTCGCGCTGCATGCGCTTTGATCTGCGCCGCATCACTCCAGACGTGATGACGGGCTATCTCCAAACCATTCTGGAGCAGGAAGGCATCACCTTCGAGCCCGAAGCCCTGGCCATGATCGTGCGCGCCGGCGAAGGCTCGGCCCGAGACAACCTGTCTCTCCTTGATCAAGCAATTGCCCATGGCAATGGCGCGGTCACCGCCGACACGGTCAAGGCCATGCTCGGTCTGGGTGATCGCGCCCGTGTCATCGATCTTTGGGAAGAATTGATGAGCGGCCAGATCGGCTCGGCCATCACCACCCTGCGCGCCCTCTATGACATGGGCGCGGATCCACAAACCACCCTGGCCGACCTCGCCGATTTTACCCACCTCGTCACCCGCATCAAGGTCGTGCCCGCCGCCGCCGACGATGTGTCGCTGACCCCCGACGAACGCCGCCGGGGTGCCGAGCTTGCCGGCAAGCTCCCCATGCGCGCCTTGACCCGCGCCTGGCAGATCCTGTTCAAGGGCTTCGACGAAGTCGCCCGCGCCGGCAATGCCCTGCAGGCGGCAGAAATGGCGCTAATCCGCCTCGCCTATGCGGCCGACCTTCCCAGCCCCGACGAGTTGATCGCCCGGCTTGGCAATCAGCCCCAGCCCACCCCCAGCCTTCCCCCCATGGCCGCGCTCGTGCGGCCACAAGGTGGTGGCGGTGGTGGGGGCGGCTCCGCCATGCGCGTCGAGGCGCCCCAGCCGATGGTGGACGATCCAGTCGCCCAGCCCTCCACCGCGCCCCAGGCCCTTGCACAACCGGCACCGGAGCCGCCCAAGCCGGCTCTGGCCACCGTTGGCTCCTACCGTGAACTGATTGCCCTGGCCGGCGCCAAGCGCGACATGATCCTTAAGCTGGCGCTGGAAGGGCAGATGCTGCCGGTATCCTTTGAGCCGGGCCGCATCGAGGTCGCGCTGGTGGACGGCGCCAACCCGACCCATGTCAACACCCTTTCGGCGCGGCTCCAGCAATGGACCGGCCAGCGCTGGCTGGTCACGGTGTCCACCAAGCCGCCTGAAGGCCTCACCCTTCGCCAGGAAACCGAGCAGCGCAAGCAGGCCGCCCAAGCCGCCGCCCACGAGGACCCGCTGGTCAAGGCGATTCTCGAAACCTTTCCCGGCGCCAAGGTCGTCAACGTCACCGTGCGCGACGACGCGGCCGACCCCACACCCGACCTCCCCCCCGCACCACCCGAAGAGGACGACGAATGAAAGACATCATGGGAATGATGAAGGCCGCCGGCGAGATGAAAGGCAAAATGGAGGCCATGCAGGCCGAGCTTGCCGATCTCGTTGTTGAGGGCCGCGCCGGTGGCGGCATGGTCACCGTTTCGCTCAGCGGCAAGGGCGATCTCAAGGGCCTCAAGATCGACCCATCCCTCTTCAAGGAAGACGATGTGGAAGTCCTCGAAGACCTCATCATTGCCGCCCACACCGATGCCCGGAGCAAGAGCGAAGCCGAAATGCAGCGCAAAATGGCCGAAGTCACCGCCGGCCTCCCCATGCCGCCCGGCATGAAGTTCCCGTTCTAGCATAACATCACGACCTCACACTTCGACAGGCTCAGGATGAGGTCTACTGAGGTACTCGACTCATCAAGTAGACCTCATGGTGAGCTTAAACGAACCATGAGCCCGTTGACCCACGAAGCTGTGGCGTGCCTCCTTCCTTCTCCCCTTGAGGGAGAAGGTGCCCAAAGGGCGGATGAGGGGTCTCTCTCAACACACCCAAAGCCGCAACCATCCATCCACGCAAAGTGAACACCCATGGCCAATGGCGGTCCCGAGATTGAACAGTTGATCCAGCTTCTGGCGCGCCTGCCAGGGCTCGGGCCGCGTTCAGCCCGCCGCGCCGTGCTCCACCTGATCAAACGCAAGGATCAGCTGATGATTCCGCTTTCGGCGGCGATGGACCGCGCCGTTCTGGCCGTCCGCACCTGCGAAATCTGCGGCAATGTCGATACGGTCAGCCCCTGCTCGATCTGCGCCGACCCGCGGCGCAGCGAAAGCGGCATGCTGATCGTGGTGGAAGACGTCGCCGACCTTTGGGCGCTCGAGCGGGCAGGGGTGGGCGCCGTCAAGTACCATGTGCTGGGCGGCGTGC
>CAKTFF010000518.1 GCA_934553185.1 uncultured Devosia sp. | reverse complement strand
GACAGTTGCGCCGGGTCGACTTCCTTGAGCGCGATACTGCAGGCCATGGGGCCTTCGGGCTCGTCGCCATGGATGGCGCCATCCACCCAGAAGACCGGGCCGGGATTGACGCCGTTGATGATGACCACGGGGATTTCAACCTTGGAGCCGCCGGCCAGTTCGGTGACCGGGATGACGCCCCGCACGATCGTGCCCGGCGCGGCGATGGCAGTGCCGACGGTGATGGTTTTAGCTTCGGACATAGCGATCAGATACCCTTCACGGCCTTGTACTTTTCCAGTTCTTCGGGCGTGTAGACCTGCATGAACTCGATCTCGATGCCGCCCGCATCATTGTCGAGAAAGGCCACATAGCCTTCGGGATGGGCGTGCGAGCCATAGACGCCGCAGGCCTGGCAGATGCGCAGCTCGGCGCCCTGCCCCTTGGCGTGTTCGAGCGCCTCGTCGATATTGTCGACGGCGTAGCAGATGTGGTGCAGCCCCTCGGCGCCGCCCCGCTGCTTCATCCAGGCGTCGAACCGCCCGCCCTCCTCCATGGACTGGCAGAGCTGGTATTCAATGCCGCCCAGCTGAAACAAGGCCACGCGGTTCTTGCTCTTGGGGAAGTCGGTGATCGTGGTGTCGGTGGGCACGTCGAGGAACTTGGAATAGCTCTCGAGCGCAGCTTTGGCGTCCTTGACGGCAAAGGCCATGTGCTTGATCGACAGAACATTGGGATTGGTGGAAACGGACATGGAAACTCCTTAGGCGGCTGGCGCTTTGCGCTCGGCGCGGATGGCATTGACGACGGTTTGGATGCGGCTCATGGCTTCGCGAATGCGCTCCACCGGCTGGGTCAGCGACATGCGGACATAGTCGTCCCGGTAGTCGCCGTAGATCGTGCCCGGATACATCAGCACCCTGCCCTCGGCGAGCAGCCGCTCGCAGAACTCGCTGGCCGGCAGGCCGGTGCTGGCCACATCGGCATAAACGTAGAAGGCGCCCTGCGGCTCGGCATAAGGAATGCCCAGCGCATCGAGCCCTTCGCACAGCGCCTTGCGCCGTTCGTCATAGATCAGGCGCATCTCTTCCACGCAATCCTGCGGCCCCGTCAGGGCGGCGAGCGCCGCGTACTGGCTGACCGAGGCCACCGAAATGGCAAAGGCATGGTTGATCTCGGCCATGGCGACGATCAGCTCGCGCGGGCCGGCAAAGTAGCCGATGCGCCAGCCGGTCATGGCATAGGCTTTGGAGAACCCCGACAGGGTGATGGTGCGCTCGCGCATGCCGGGCAGCGACGCCACCGGCTGGATGCGCTGGTTGCCATAGGTGAGGCGCGCGTAGATCTCGTCGGAGATAACGATGAGATCGTGCTCGATCGCCAGCTGGGCGATCTTTTCCACTTCATCGGGCGCCGTCACCGTGCCGGTCGGGTTGTTGGGGTTGATCAGCACCAGCACGCGCGACTTGGGCGTGATCGCCGCCTTCACCATTTCGGCGGTGAGCGTGAAATTGGTTTCCATGCTCATGCGGATATTGACCACGGTGGCGTCGGCCAGCTCAGCCGCCTGCCCATAGGGGTTGTAGCCGGGGCACGGCACGAGGATCTCGTCACCCGGATTAAGCAGCGCCAGCGCGATCACGAACATGGCGTGCTGCCCACCGGGCGTCACCACGATCTCGTCGAGCGCATAATCGGCGCCGCCATGGGTCTTGATGTTCTTGGCAATGGCCTCGCGCAAGGCAGGCAGCCCGAGCGGATGGCCATAATGGGTCTCACCCCGGCCCAGCGCGTCCTGCCCGGCCTTGACGATATGGGCGGGCGTGTCGAGGTCGGGATCGCCACGACCGAGCTTGATCACGTCGGTCAAGCCGGCCGCAATATCGGTCATCTTGGTGATGATGTGGGCGTCCTTGAGCTTGACGCGGTCTGCCAGGCGATTGGCGTGCAATGCTGAAGCTTCCATGATCCTCTCCTCCCCTAGAGGCTGTAAAGTTCGCTGTATTTTGCGGAAAGGTGAGCGATATAGGGCTCAGGGTCGAGCGTGCGACCCGTGGCCTTCACCAGCAGCTCGTCGCGGGTGAAGCGGCGACCATGCTGATGCACGTTCTCGACCATGTATTGGCGCAGCGGTTCGTAATTGCCCGATGCAAGGCCATCGGCAATGG
>CAKTFF010000517.1 GCA_934553185.1 uncultured Devosia sp. | reverse complement strand
GCTCAACGCCGCCCCTTTGTCATAAGATCATCGCGCTCTTAGTAGGGCGACACGCACTGCTGGCGTGGGCCATTATAAGGCTGGAAGCTATTGTCCGAGGCGCGGTACGACCGATACCGGTTTTCGCACCACTGCAGATGGCTCTGCGTCAGACGAATAACGCCGCTCCGGCTGTCCTGATTGTTCTGGTTGGCGATCACGCCACCCAGGATCGCTCCGCCGATAACGCCGGCACCAAAGGCTGCGGGCGGGAACCAGAAGCCGTTGTGGCGCTGGTAGCCGCGACGATAATCGCGATACCCACGGTAGCCGCGATAATACCCGTAGCCACGCCGGTCGTACCGATCGCGGCGATCATACCGGTCGCGACGATCATAGCGGTCGTAACGATCCCGATCCCACCGGCGCTCACTGCGGTCGTCGCGCCCGAAGGGGCCAACTTGAGCAATCTGAACATTGGACGCGGTGGCTTCAGCGGCGAAAGTCGGGGCAGCGGTGCTGCCAAACGATGTTGCGGCAACCATCGCCGCAAAAGCGAGACTGGCTATCTTCTTCATGGGTGCTTCGCTCCTTGTTTAGAAACTAACCACCTGAACGGTTTAGGGCCGCGAATGGTTGAGGCTGAGGTCATCACGGCTCCGTATGGCGCCTGTCGAGTAACCTATATTAGCAACCATGCTCCTGCGAGATATGCTGGGCTTGGCAATAGGGCACGGACCGCTTGCGCCTAAAGAACTCGAAGACCGTGAGGGACTGAAGAGAGGCATGGACCCACGACGCGCTGACTTCTATCTCGAGGTGACCGTCACATCGAGTTCGCCGCCGATTTCGACCGCCTCGGTATGCTTGTTGAACACGCATATGGCACTCAACGTGAGGCCGTCCGCGCCTTGCCCAGTTACAATGGCGAGGCCGTAGCTCTCGCTGCCAAAAGGATCAACCACGGCACTCGCTTCGGTATAAAGACCTTCCGCAGCGTTGAGGCAGCCCCGTTCGACCTGGGCTGCAAATTCGGCCCAAGCCGCGTCCGATGACGCAAAGACTGGGCTCGCCGTAAACAAGATCAAAGAGGCGATGGAGAGATTTTTCAACACTCGAAGGGCTCCCGGAGAGTTCGGCATGGATGTGTCGAGATGATCGTTGGTCCAAGATTAAGTCGAGGTGATGAGCATTGGAGAGGGAGGAGCGCACCATGAGCCAGCCGATCACGACGCCGGACGGCCGCTACATCGTCGTGCGCGGCAGGCTATGGCGTGCCACAAACCCCAACTTGTCACCCAAGATGCGTGAGCGGCTTGTGCACGATCTGATGGATGCACGGCGGCGTGTGCGAACGGATGATACCTCCGCCAAGCTGCAAGCAAGGGCCGATGTCGACGCTGCCAAGCGGGGCTTGGGCGAGCGCGGACCTGTCTGGTGGGACGATGGTGCGCCTGACCTGAACCGGCGAATGGCACGAAACACCATCTATGGGGATTGGTTTTCGGCCCTTGTTCAGGCTGAACCTGGTCAATCTTCTGAGTAGCAATTTGGTGCGAGGGGACCACGAAAGGCGGGGAGGGGAGGCGCAGCCAGCGTCCCCGATTTTCTATGGCTGAAGCGCGGGCCTTTGACCATCAAGCCCATAAGCGGACCAAGTCTGAAAATGCTTTGCGCAGCCACTTCAGAATGGCATTTGCCCTCTTGCCTAAGCGGTTGGGTTCTCATAGATACCGGCCCTAGAGGCCTCGTGGCGGAGTGGTTACGCAGCGGATTGCAAATCCGTGTACTCCGGTTCGATTCCGGACGAGGCCTCCATTTTCCGCGCAGTTTAGCCTCTTTTGCGCGTTTCCTGCAGTGTTGCAATGCTGCTGCAATGTCGGCGCAATAAGCACTGCGCACCGTCGTGAATCGGTGCACATCCCCTCCTTGGGTGCCACAAGCGTCTTGCCAGTGTGGCGGGTGGGGGCTATTCACGTCCGGCATATGTAATAAACGGCGGACCCCTACCAATGTTCGATTTCGACCGCGCCCGCGAGTTCATGGTCGATAACCAATTGCGCACCAGCGGCATTACCGATTGGCGCATTCTGGCCCGCATGAGCGATGTGCCGCGTGAGCGGTTTGTCGCCCCGTCCCGCCGCGAGATCGCCTATATCGACGATGTGCAATGG
>CAKTFF010000516.1 GCA_934553185.1 uncultured Devosia sp. | reverse complement strand
GCAGCAGACTTGGCTGCCAGCAAGGCGGACTGCAGGTCTGGCGCATGGTCATAGGCAATGGTCAGCGCCTGAGACAGGGACTGGCCCTGCGCCCCGCCAACCGAAACGGTCGCAAGCGTCAGGGCGATTGCACTGGCAACCAGATTAACGCGAAAACTCATTGCCATCTCCAGTCCCCCAAAACTCTAAGCGCGCCAGATGGGGTACACAACAGGCGCGGCATACTACTGCCAAACACGAACAAACGATTACACGGACTGCGTGACCATAAGGCAACGCAGCCAGTGTGGGGTCAAAACACGAATTCTTCCTTGCTAACCGCAGGAAATAGAGCAGGCAGAAAGGCATTGAACTCAGCCCGCGCCTTGATCTGGCCGCCGGCACGGGTGAAAACATGAGCCACACAGACCCGCCCCTTTCGGATCAAGGCCACAAGGCGGCCGCCATCTGAAACAGCGCTCAGGAGTTGATCGGGCACCTGGTCCATGGCCCCTTGCACAAGAACGACATCGAATTGGCTGTTGGCAATACTGTCGAGGCCACCGGAGACGATCTCCGCATTGCCGATAACTAGTGTTGCCAGGTTTTGCCGAGCTGTTGATGCAAGAGCTTCATCGGGCTCCCAACCGCAGACCGAAGCGCACAGACCTGCGACAACAGCGGTGGAATAGCCCGTCGCAGTACCCACATCGAGCACGGAATGGGTGGCCTCGATGTCAGCCAGCTTGAGGAGTTTCGCCAAGGTCACGGGGGCCGCCATGAAACGGCGCGGTCCGGTGCCGTCGAACCACTGGATGTCGTCTGCATAGGCGAGTGCGCGGCGCTCGGCGGGGACGAAGAGTTCGCGCGGTACCCGGCGCATCTGCGCGAGGATGGCGCTATCGGTGATGCCACCGGCGCGCAGTTGGCTCTCCAACATTTGCGCCCTAGCCTGCTCGAAATCCACCATCAGCGACTGCCTGCTCGCCCAACCATATGCTGGACGTGAATATCAGGTCTTAGCGCGGTGGCAAGCGCCGAGCGCGTTTATGCGGCGAATTGCACTGTATATGCTTGATTGCCGAGCAGCCTATTCGAACAGGCCCGGCGGGATGCGGCCGATTTCAAGCAAGACAATGGGCGTGTCATAGGTGTCGGTTTCGACATCGACCTCCTGCGAAAAGGCCACGACCCCGGCGCGAACCGGAGCGAGCCGCTCGGCCGTTGCGATCGCGGAGTCAGCCGTCTTGCAGGGTTTAACAGGATCGGCCACGAGCTTGGCACCCTTGAGGGTGAACCCCTGAACCAGATATGCGGTCGCCATTAAGGCTCCTTGGCTAAGCAAGGCCGCTTGAAGGCGGCTGGGTGGTCGAGCGATGTTGGAAGAATGTGGAGGCCACGTCCGGAATTGAACCGGAGTACGCGGATTTGCAATCCGCTGCGTCACCACTCCGCCACGTGGCCTCTAAGCCGAATATCTATGAGAACGTATAGGTTTAGGCAATAGCCCAAAAACCTATTCTGAAATCGTTCCGTTGCTCATTCTGAAATCTGTTCTCGGCATGTCCTTTCAATAACCCGGGCTGCTTGCAAAAAGATTAAAGCCCCGGTGTTTCCACCGTGGCTGCGAGCAATGCTCACATGGCTGCTTTCGACCACATTTCGGCCGTTCGCACTCCTTGCTCGTTGACTTGGTAGCGGACATTCTCCGTTGTACAGGGGAACCCTAAAATGACCGGCGGTGAGCTTACAGTTGACGAGTTGAAGCGGCGTCTGATGGCGACAGAGCAAGCGAAAAGCCTATTGCGCCAGAGAAGGTGTCGATCCTAATTGCCTCAATTATCGCCGAAAGTGCGTAGGCCAACGAGGTACTGGCAATCACAGCGAACCTCTGAGATGAGGCTCTTTAAATCTATGATCCGGTATTTACCTCGATTGCTGAAGCATTAAAGGTAGAAGGCGATGATGCCGGAGCAATTACCCATCCTTCAGCGCTTGCCGGTGTTCAAGAGTTTGCACAGCGAGGTACGCGGCGCCTCCATTGAGCCTCGATTGGTTCAACACGCCAGGAATTTAGCGATGAACCCACAGCAGGCGTTTGACCGGCTTGCACTGTCAAACCATCGACTAGCGATGTTTCATAAACACGACACCGCTGATCAGCCCTCCATTATTCG
>CAKTFF010000515.1 GCA_934553185.1 uncultured Devosia sp. | reverse complement strand
GGTTATGCCCATGGCGGGGTCGAGTGCAGGGAGCGACCTCATAACAAGGAAAAGTCGAAATCGAAGGGGTCCAAGCCAAGCGCGCAAGCCGGATGCAGAACGTATGCTTTCGCCAGCGCCGGTGCCACAAAACACGGCCCCCGTTGAGGTACCGCCCGAAGATCGGCCACCCCTGACCAGCGAAGAGCAAGCCCGCCGGCTAGCCGCTCTCCAACGTGAGCGCTCCGCGTAGGCAACATTGATCGCCCGTTCCAGGCTGCCTTACTCGACCGAATGGGCACTCCACTCACCAGTGCGGTCATCGAAGCTCGCGATGCGCATGATGAGATTGGGCTGAGGGTAGCACTCGTCGATCTCTCTTGGCTCCATTAGTGGGTCCTTCGCTTTGGCAACGACGACGCGGACCAAGCCTCCTAGATTGTCGAGAGCCCATTGAATGTTTTCCATCCGCTCCCGATTGCCGGGGCGGTTGACGGTCGCAGGATCGGTCCATCCCACGTCCTGATAGATAATCGGACGTGCTCTGAAATCGACGAAGCCGTCAGTCCAGAATGTCAGGGCTACCGTCTTCCCATCACCGCTCCGACCAGACCAGCTCCATCGATGGTTTTTGCAAACCGTGCCAAAGGAGGCGAATGCCTTCGTTTTGGTCCACGTGACCATTGGTCCTCCGATACAGCTCAGACACACCTCTCATGGCGATGCGCATCGGCGATATAGAGCTATCGGATAAGTTCCTGCCAGATTTCGAATGGATACATGGGCCAGCCTGCGGGCATATGGTGCGATCGCTCTTCCTTTAAGCGCCAAGCTGCATGCCATTCCCCGCCATCGCCTACGAAGACAGATGGCATGCCATCCTCAAACTGATCGGCCGTGATGTCGATGATCGTCGAGCCGATTGCCACCCAAGCATGCGACCGATGCCCATCCTTCAGCCCGAAGACATACCGGGCGGGGAGTTCGTAGCGCTCGACTAGAAGCCTAGCGATTAGGTCGGAAGTGTCACCACAGGCCCCATGGGGGAAATGCTGGAATGTGATGTGAGAGCTTTGTCCTGATGCCCGCTCAATGCGCTCTCGGCACTCCCGAGCTATGAGAAGAAGATCAGGCACTACGCGCCTAACGCTCGATGAGCATCCATGCGCCGAAGAGATCGCGCACCTTAATCATGCTGCAGAACCGAGCGCGGTTACGTGATGAGTCCACACTCTGGACGTGGATTGTCTTAGGGAAGAGATCGACCTGTCTCGCCATGCCGTCGGCCGCCAGCCAGTAGTTCGCGTCGCGGACCTCGTTGGCCTTCACCTCCAGCGGGCTCGGCTTGCGCTTGAAGATCCGTTGCCACATCGATGCTACCCCGCCCGAGGAAACAGTATGGATGCCGTACCGCTTCCCATGCTTGCAGCATGGCGGGGCGACGCGCAACTGCCCGCCAGCCGATCCGGCCATCCTTTTCTGAGAATATGATGTCGCGTTGCGTAGGATGGCGTCCTGCCAGCGCCGCGAGGGCATGGGCGGAATTTCCCAAGAGCACTTATTCAACCGTTATTTGACGGTTCAGCAATCTGCGCAGCTAAGTCATTGAAAATACTGGTACGCCCAAGGGGAATCGAACCCCTGTTTGCGCCGTGAGAGGGCGCCGTCCTAACCGCTAGACGATGGGCGCGTGCCAGTGATCGGGGATATACCCAGGCGAATCGGACTTGGCAAGCCCCTATCCCCCGGGCCGCGTGTTTTCGAGCGACAGGCGCGACACGACGCGGCCGGTGCCGGCCTCGACGACGAGAAGCTGCTGCCCGCCCGTCGCGGTTTCGATGAGCAGGAAGGCGCGGTCGCCCTCCCCCGCCGTCACGGACACGACGCGCGCGCCCGCCGGCACGGGGATCGTGGCTTCCAGCGTCGGCGCGTCGGCACCGCCCCGCCCCTCGCCGCCGCCCGTGCGATAGACAACCGCGCTCAGAACCGCGATAAGCCCGACGAACAGGACGGCGATCGAGATGGCCAAAAGGCGCACCATCTTGCGCCGCAGCTTCTCCATCACGGGATCCATCGCGGCGGCGGGCGCCTTCTCGTCGCTCATGGCTGTGTCGTTTCCTCAGGAGGTTTCCATCGTCGCGGCGACAGGTACAGGGGCGGATCGGCCCGAAGCAAGCGA
>CAKTFF010000514.1 GCA_934553185.1 uncultured Devosia sp. | reverse complement strand
GCCCCCTTCCCGATTGCGCGTCGTGACGCTTGAGACCGCATCGCGCTCGGTTGTCCGGTTGAAGAGCACGACCGGAATGCCCGCCGTTGCGCATTCCTCCGAAAGTTCGGAGGAGAGCGACGTAGAGGCAAGGATGATCCCATCCACCCGATACTGCATCAACTGATCAAACACCGGGTCGCTGTCGCGATCCATGAAGCCGGTAAACAGCAGCAGGTGGTAGTTCTCGGCCGCCAGCGCCCGGCCAAGCTCCTCAAGCACATCGGGATAAAACAGGTTTTCCAGATAGGCCATCACTACCGCGATGATGCGCGAACGGTTGGTGATTAGCGAACGCGCAATGGCATTGGGTCGGTAGCCCAGCACCTTGGCGGAGGCCAGAACCTTGGACCGCGTTTTCGAGGAGATCGAGGCGCCCGGCGTGAAGGTGCGCGACACAGCCGATTGCGAGACGCCGGCATGTTCGGCGACTTGGCTGGACGTGACGCCGGTCTTTTTTACTCCGCTGTCCATCCGCCATCCACCAGAAGCGATGTGCCGGTGATCAGTGCCGCGGCATCACTTGCCAGGAACACGATCGGGCCCATCAAGTCTTCCACTCTCCCCAGCCGGCCCAGCTTGATCTTGCTCAGCACCCAGGATCTGAAGTCCGGGTCACTAAGGTTCTTGGCCGTCAACTCGGTTTCCACAAAGGTCGGGCAAACCGTGTTCACCCGAATATTGTTCGGCCCCAGTTCAATAGCCATCGCTTTCGTCAGGCCCTCCACAGCATGTTTGCTGGCGGCATAAACCGCGCGGTTGGGGCCACCGACATGTCCCATTTGCGACGAAACATGGATGATCGACCCCGGTCGGCCACCCGCAACCAGCTTGCCCACCACTGCCTGCGACACAAAGAGCGTCGCGGCGAGGTTGAGGTCCATCACCGCCCGGTAATTCACCGGCGTGATGTCTGCAAAGGACGAGTGGCGCGCCGTGCCCGCTGAATTGACGAGGATGTCGAAAGGCTCCACTTCCTCCACGAAGCCGCGCACAGCATCGCTGTCGGTAATGTCCAGCGCCACGCCCTCGGCGGAAAAACCGGCCGCGCCCAGCTGGTTGACCACCGCTTCAACGTCTGACGCCGTCCGGGCCGCAACCGTCACCTGAGCGCCCGCTTCCGCCAGAGCCACCGCCGCGCCCAGCCCGATGCCGCGCGTGCCCCCGGTAACGAGGGCCCGCTTGCCATCAAGCCGGAAACTGGGCGTGCGCGGCAGGGTCATGGTTATTCGGCGGCCTCCGGGCGCGGCGCCGCCCCGGTGCCATAGGGCACATTGCGGCCGCCATAGCGGCGCACGCGCACATTGGCCTGCTCGGCATGGCCGACAAAGCCTTCCAGCATCGACAGCCGCGAACCATATTCGCCGATCATGGCCGACGCCGCGTCGCTCGTCACCGTCTGCCAGGTACAGGTCTTCATGAACTTGCCCACCCAAAGACCGCCAGTATAGCGCGCCGCTTTCATGGTGGGGAGAGTATGGTTGGTGCCGATCACCTTGTCGCCATAGGCCACATTGGTGCGCGGCCCGAGGAACAGCGCGCCATAGTTGGACAGGTTATCGCGAAACCACATGTCGCGATCGGTCATCACCTGCACATGTTCGGACGCGATGCGGTCCGCCTCGGCGAGCATCTCGTCATAGCTTTCGCAAACGATCACCTCGCCGAAATCATTCCAGGACTTGCGCGCAATCTCACCGGTTGGGAGAATGGCGAGGATCCGCTCGATCTCAGCCATCGTATCCCGCGCGAGCTTTTCCGAGTTGGTGAGGAGGATTGCCGGCGAGGTCGGCCCATGTTCGGCCTGGCCAAGCAGGTCCGTGGCGCACATCTCGCCATCCACCGTCTCGTCGGCGATCACCAGCGTCTCGGTCGGCCCGGCGAAAAGGTCGATGCCCACCCGGCCAAACAGCTGCCGCTTGGCTTCGGCCACAAAGGCATTGCCCGGACCCACCAGCATGTCCACCGGGTCGATGCTTTCGGTGCCGATCGCCATGGCGCCAATGGCCTGTATGCCACCCAGCACATAAATCTCGTCAGCGCCAGCCATCGCCTGAGCGGCGACCACAGCTGCAGCCGGCTTACCCCCAAACGGCGGCGCGCAGGTGATCACGCGTTCGC
>CAKTFF010000513.1 GCA_934553185.1 uncultured Devosia sp. | reverse complement strand
TTGCGACGGGGTACAATTCGAGCGACATCCCGCCCGTATGGCAGCACGCGACCGTTATCATGAAGCCTTTGCCCATCACCGCGCTGGAGCAACTGCTTGCAACGCACCAGCGCGATGGTGGCTTGCGCTGACGCCAGCACGCCAAGTGGATTCAAACCATAGCGTGGTCAGCTGCCGCGTAGGTCACGGCACCGGCACATCCGGAATCGCGCCGGTTGACGATTGAGGTGCAGGGCGATATTGAAATTGGTGGAGCTAAGCTTGCGCAATGCCTGACCGAGTTGGGCCTGATTGATGAGTGCCGGATCTACCTCAACCCGGAAGTGCTAGCAGACGGCACGCCATTCTTCGCTGCTGCCCGGCTGCCCTATTCCGGCCGGTGAAATAGTCTTGCATCCCACGCGCGGGTTAAGAGGCGGGTTAATCGACTACCAGCAGGGCGTCGTCCGCCTCGAGCAAGCGTTCGAAGTTGGCGGGATGTGTAGACCGCTTGTGTGGCAGCAGCCCGGTGGTGGAATAGGTCTGTTTGGCGACCCATTCGGTCACAAGTTGAGTTCTTGCCGATGCCCGAAAGCTGCCGCGCTTGAATGATCTCGCCAGGTATCCGCACGCCATCGATGTGACGGCGATGCCGCCGTTGCTTTTCAAGCAATGCCGCGCACTCTTTTTAACGCTCGATTTCGGCGCCTGCTGGCTTCTAATCAGGAGGCCGCGTGACCTCTGCGTCATCGCAGGCGGCGGCCGGGAGAGGCTGCCGAGCGGAGTAGAAGCAGTCAGCTGCGGTGCAGCGGGTCATTGCTCCCTGTCGGTGTAGAGATACAAAACAGGAGAATAAGCATGTCTACCGCGACCAGTGCGCCCTATGGCCTGGCCGAGCTCAACAAGGAAGTGGGCATCGGCGGCGTCGGCACAACTAAGCATCGTCATGTGCCGCAGATCGACATGAGCGATTATGAAAATCGCAAGGGCGAGATCGCCGACCAGCTTTGGGCGGCCTCGACCGAGATCGGCTTTTTCCAGCTGATCAATCACGGCATTCCTCAAAGCCAGATCGATGAAGCCTTCGTCATGGCGGAGCGCTTCTTTTCGCTGCCCACCGATGTCAAGGCGCGATATCCGCTGGGCAAGGGCACTAATGCGGGCTGGGAGTACAAGGCACAGGTGCGCCCTTCGACCGGCACGGCGGACAACAAGGAGTCGTATCAGATTACCTTGCCGCGCATGGCAAGCCTTTGGCCTAGGGGCGATGAATTGCCCGGCTTCAAGGTGGCAATGTTGGCCTTCGAGCGCTCCAATTGGGCGCTGGGCATGCGCGTCCTGTCCTGCTTCGCGCTCAAGCTCGGCTTTGCGCCGGACTTCTTTACCGATGCGCATGATCCGCAATCGAGCGAATATCAGAGCACGCAGCGCATGATCCATTACTTGCCTATGGAAAATGCCAAGCCTGAGGATTTTCAAGGCTGGCGCGCCGGTGCCCATACCGATTTCGATTGCCTGACGCTCCTGCATCAGCGTGTCGGCCAGGGCGGCCTGCAGCTTTGCCCTGGGCGCGAGTCGGATGGGGAACTGGCATGGACCGATGTGGAGCCCAAGCCAGGCGTCGTCACCTGCAATATCGGCGATATGCTGATGCGCTGGAGCGATGATCAACTGCTCTCCACCCTTCATCGCGTACGCATGCCGGCAGAGCACGAATATCTCGGCCCGCGGTTTTCGCTGCCCTTCTTCTGCCAGGCCAACAAGGATGCGATCATCCAGGGACCGGGCAAGAAGTACGAGCCGATCACGGCGGATGACTACCTGCAGCAGCGCATCGCCGCCAACGCGCTTTAAACAAGCGACATGATGCTATGGAGGGCAGCCAAGGTTGCCCTCCCATTCCTCGCGCTTCACGTGCGATACTGGGGCCAGAACAATCGGTGCTGCACCGCAGCGTCGTCTTCCAGCATTGGGCCAAGCACTTCGATTACATGTCCGCCACTCGAGAGCACATCGCGACAGCCGATGATCAGGGCAGCGGTGCTGGTATTGACGTTGCGCAGCAATCGCAACCGTTCTTCGCTCAGCCCGAAAACAACCCGGCCAACTTCAGCCCAGTAGATGGCGCTGGCGCACATGGCGCATGGCTCGGCGCTGGAAGATAGCGTGGAGCGAGCCAGCGTTCCCGCAGCGCACCCTTGGGC
>CAKTFF010000512.1 GCA_934553185.1 uncultured Devosia sp. | reverse complement strand
CGCCTAACTAGCCCGCAGCAAGCTCATCGCCGCCGCGATGACGCGGTCCTTCGGCGCATCGCTGGTGCCGGCCAGGCCTTGGATATGCAGCCCCTGGTCGAGCGTCTGCAGCATCTTGCCCAAGCCGGCTAGGTTACTGGTTCGCGCCAGCTGTCCGCGAGAAAGCGCGCCCACCAGATTGCCATGGTAGAGCGCCTCGATTTCTTCTGACGCCGCCACGGCCTTTTCGAACGCCCCCGGAGGCACCGTATGCTTCTGCGTCAACGTGTTGAGCATGAAGCAGCCGTAGTAGCGGCTGCCATACTGCAGCGAGCGCAGCACCTTTTCGATGTTCTCGAGCCCCAGCGGCTGCACTGTGAGGATGTCCCGGTACTGCGCGAGAAGGAAATGGAGGAACCGCTCCAGCGCCGCTTCATAGAGCCCGGCCTTGCCGCCGAACTCCTTGTAGAGGCTGAAGCGGTTGAGCCCCGTATGCTCAACCAGCGCGGCAAGATGGGCACCCTCATAGCCAAGCCGCCAGAACAGGGCCATCGCCTTGTCCAGCACCTCGCCTCGTTCATAGCCGCGCGGTCTCGCCATTATTTCGGACCGTTCATTCTGAAACTACCAGCTCGCAAGTGTTGTTGATGTTTCTCACCTATCGTTCTGAAACTCAAGCCGGGCGATGTGCACTGCCATGGATGCAGTACCGCCAGACCTTGGCTGATCGCCAACAGGCCTCGCCCATCCCCTAATCAGCATCTCAGGCTAAGTGCGCCGGTATATCGGCGCCCTCGACCCTGCACGATTGCTGGGCCGCTCACCTTGCTCTCGCTCGCTAAGTGGTCCGATGACGGCAATGCATTGGTATGAAGGCGGCCGATCGACCCACAAGATGTTGTTGTGTGGATATCACACCAAAATCTGTGCTTGACACATTGCCCCGCACGCCCGGCCCGCAGGACTCAGCCAAAAAAAGTCAGCGCTGACGCGGGTTTGCACAAGCATCGCGCCTGCAAAGACAAACCCGCCAGACCATATAAAGGCTTTGCTAACCTTTGGTGACAGTTGCGGCTTATCCCCACTATCCCCATATGAAATACCAGATTTTGCGTAAGTTCAGGCCTTTTGCACTAGCCATGGTGTGCACAGGTTCCATGCCTACGCAAAAATAGAGGATTCGACTCTTCCTCGTTTCAGGCTTTCAGTGGGGATAACGAGAGCTGGCGAGTCTTCTTTCTCGCTGCCTAGAAACCACAATAGACGAGATCTAGCATGCGCATCGAACGCCGCTTCACGTCCGCCGATCAGGACCGCTACGCTTCCATCGAGTTCCGCTCGGCGACCAGCGAAATCCGCAATCCCGATGGCTCGGTCGTGTTCAAGCTCGAGAACATCGCCATCCCGTCCACCTGGTCGCAGGTTGCCGCCGACATCATCGCGCAGAAGTACTTCCGCAAGGCCGGCGTCGCCCGCGCCCTCAAGAAGGTCGAGGAAAACGCCGTCCCGTCATGGCTGTGGCGCTCTGTGCCCGACGAAGCCGCGCTCGCCAAGCTGCCGGAAGCTGAGCGCTATGGCTCGGAAATGGACTCCCGCCAGGTGTTTGATCGCCTGGCCGGCACATGGACCTATTGGGGCTGGAAGGGCAACTATTTCGCTTCCGAAGAGGACGCCCTCGCCTTCCGCGACGAGCTTGCCTTCATGCTCGCCACCCAGCGCGTTGCACCCAACTCGCCGCAATGGTTCAACACAGGCCTCCACTGGGCCTATGGCATTGATGGCCCCGGCCAGGGCCACTTCTATGTCGACCCCTTCACCCACAAGCTGGTTGCCTCCAAGAGCTCCTACGAGCACCCCCAGCCCCATGCCTGCTTCATCCAGTCGGTTAATGACGACTTGGTCAATGAGAACGGCATCATGGACCTCTGGGTCCGCGAAGCGCGTCTGTTCAAGTACGGCTCGGGCACCGGCACCAATTTCTCGGCCCTGCGCGGCTCGGGCGAAAAGCTCTCTGGCGGCGGCAAGTCCTCGGGCCTGATGAGCTTCCTCAAGATCGGCGATCGCGCGGCCGGCGCCATCAAGTCGGGCGGCACCACGCGCCGCGCCGCCAAGATGGTGGTGCTCGATATCGACCATCCCGATGTCGAGGAATACATCAACTGGAAGGTCAAGGAGGAGCAGAAGGTCGCCGCGCTGGTGACCGGCTC
>CAKTFF010000511.1 GCA_934553185.1 uncultured Devosia sp. | reverse complement strand
ATGAAGGAGGTCAACAGCAAGGACGGCACGATCACCTTCACCGACGAGGATGGCACGGACACCACGCTTCCCGTCACCGGCGGCCACGTCAAGATGCAGTGGAAGCCCGATTTCGGCATGCGCTGGGCCGCTCTGGGCGTCGATTTCGAGATGTTCGGCAAGGATCACCAGACCAACGCCCCCATCTATGATCGCATCTGCGAGATCCTGGGTGGCACTGCGCCCGAGCATTATGTCTACGAGCTGTTTCTCGACGATCAGGGCCAGAAGATCTCCAAGAGCAAGGGCAATGGCCTGACCATCGACGAGTGGCTGACTTATGCGCCCACCGAAAGCCTTGGGCTCTACATGTTCCAAAAGCCCCGCGTCGCCAAGCGTCTCCATTTCGACGTCATTCCGCGTGCTGTGGATGAATACGCCGCCCATGTCGCCGCCTTCGGGCGCCAGGACGCAGCAGCGCGGCTCGAGAACCCGGCTTTCCATATTCACAACGGCAATGTGCCAACGGTCGACATGCCGGTCACCTTTGCCTTGCTGCTCAACCTCGCAACCGCCTCAAACCCGGAAACCCCCGAGGTCATGTGGGGCTATATTTCGGCCTACGCGCCGGGCGTCTCCCCCCAGACCCATCCCCATCTCGATGCGCTGGTGGGCTACGCCATGCGCTACTTCCGCGATTTCGTGCAAAAGAGCTATCGCGCGCCCGACGAGGTCGAGCGCCAGGCACTCGAAGCGCTGTCGGGAGCTTTCGCCGAACTCCCCACCGATGCCAGCAACGAAACCATCCAGAACACAGCCCTCGATGTGGCCCGCACCTTCGAGCGCTATCAGGACCACACCAAAAAGAGCCCCACAGGCGGCCCAGGCGTGTCAGGCGAGTTTTTCCAGATGCTCTACCAGGTGCTGATCGGGCAGGAGCGCGGCCCGCGCTTTGGCTCCTTTGCCGCCCTTTACGGCATCGACAACACCCGCAAGCTCATCGCCGACGCCTTGGCTGGGAAGATGCTGAGCGCCTGAACCCTGAGTGCAGCAGAACGCTGCTCGCTTACTGGCTCGCCCAGATGATCCGGGCGATCCATTCCACCTCGCTCATTTCGATCAGTCGTGGTGGGTAAGCCGGATTGAGCGAGTGAAGCTCGATCTGCTTGCCGGTCTGGCGATGCAGGATCTTGGCCATGACCTCGCCATCGCGCGTCTTGACCACCACCCGGTCGCCGCGCCGCACCTGTTCGGTGGGGGAGACAACGATGCGGTCGCCCTCGCGATAAAGGGGCTCCATGGAGTCCCCCTGCACCTCCAGCGCATAGATGCCCCCTTCACCCGGCGCGGGCAGGGCGATCTCGTCCCAGCCCTGACCGGCGGGAAAACCGGCGCTGTCGAAAAAGCCGCCGCTGCCCGCCTGCGCCAAACCCAGCAGCGGAACCGAGCGGCTGACTGGCGTCCCCGCATTCTGGCTATACGTGC
The DNA here is from genome assembly GCA_934553185.1 of uncultured Devosia sp. Taxonomy (GTDB): domain Bacteria; phylum Pseudomonadota; class Alphaproteobacteria; order Rhizobiales; family Devosiaceae; genus Devosia. The sequence goes on along the minus strand of CAKTFF010000511.1, from coordinate 739 downwards.
CGCTTCCCAAAAGAAACGTGTCAAAGTTTTCCCGTGTCGCTTCCAAAATCTTGGACAGGCTTTCGGTGGATGGCCAGCGTTCGCGGCCATCCTTGCTGATGCGCTTGGACACGTTGAAAGCCGTCGCATCAAGACCGGCAAGCTTGGCCAGTGCCGACACCGACAGGCCATGCCGGCGGGCAAGCGCATCGATCCCGTCCCAGATGGCCCTATGTGACAGCATGCGCAACGTCCCAGCGAAGGATAATCTTCTTAAAAAGGAATACAGTCCTAGACATTATTCTTCCGCCGCACCCTTGTAAAGGGTTGCGCCTCGCCTTGCCGCACCGTGTCCCGGAGGCTAAGTTTGCCGCCATGATCGCACCAGAACTCATCTACAAGATAGCAACGGAATCCGCCTACGCTCCAGCCCGTAGCGCCTCAACCTTTGGTGGCATGCCGGTCGACGCAGCCGATGGTTTCATGCATTTTTCAACTGCCCAGCAGCTTGCCGAGACATTGCGGCTGCATTTTGCCGGGCAGGGCGAGCTTGTGCTGCTTGCCGTCCGCAGCGAGGCTTTAGGCGATGGATTGATCTGGGAACGCTCGCGTGGCGGCGCGTTGTTTCCCCATCTCCATGGCGGACCTCTCCCCCGTTCGGCCATTGCCTGGGAAGCGCCGATCAGCGTCGCGGCAGATGGCAGCTGTGTGCTGCCAGAGGCCGTTCGATGATCCTGTCCGCCCTTGCGCCCCTTCTGCG
>CAKTFF010000510.1 GCA_934553185.1 uncultured Devosia sp. | reverse complement strand
GGACCCGGCGCCCTTGATGCGATCCTTGCGGAACTGCTGGCTTAAGCCTGCGGCTTGTGCGTCTCGGGCTCAAGCAGACGATGAAGATGCACGATGAAGTAGCGCGTCTGGGCACTATCGACGGTCATTTGTGCCTTCTGCTTCCACACCGCGTAAGCGGCGGCATAGTTGGGATAGAGGCCCACAATGTCGACCTTGTCGAGATCGGCAAAGGTCACGCCTTCAAGGCTCGACAGTTCTCCGCCGATCACAAGATGCAGCAATTGCTTGGGGGTTTCGGCTTGTGCCATGGGTGAGGTATCCCTTCATGCCCGGGTGGATTGTTCGGCGTCCTGCCCATCCGGAGCCGGGCAGCCATAGACCTTGATCAGCGCCGCATGAACAACCGGTTTAAGGCTCATGTCGGCGAGTGCCGCAAGCGCACCGTGGCGCACGTCGGGTTTGTTGAACCGGGGGAATCCGGCACAGACATCGGCGATGTTGACCCCGCATTCATCAAGGATCAGCGTTGCAGCCGCAATATCCCAGTCCTGCGATCCGCGGCGGCACGCCACGGCATCGAGCTTGCCGGTGGCGACCTGGACGAGGCGATAGGCGAGCGAGGGGAGATAAGGACCGCGGGTATAGGACAGGCCGGCGGCCTGCATTTCCTGGTGCACGGCGCCAGCGGCCGGGATAACCGGGGCAGAACCGGGGCGGCGGGTGCGGCGCATCGGCTTGCCATTGACCCTGGCCCCGCCTTCATAAACCGCATCATACATTTCATCGCGCATGGGGGCATAAACGACGCCAGCCACCGGCACGCCGTTTTCTACCACCGCAAGAGACACGGTCCAGCTGTCTTCGCCGCGCAGAAAACCGCGCGTGCCGTCGATGGGATCGACCACAAAAACCCGCTCGCACCCAAGACGCGATGGATTGTCCACGGTCTCTTCGCTCAGCCAGCCATAATCGGGCCGTGCACCCAGAAGGGTGGCGGCGAGGTATCGATCCACCAGGATATCGGCCTCGCTGACGGGGGAGGCATTCTCCTTGTTCCAGCTCTTGACGGGCCGGCGGAAGAAGCCGCTGGCAATGATCCCGGCTGCGACCGCAGAGGAGCGGAGCAGTTCGAGATCGTCGCTGTGCGTGGTGGCTTGTGCAGGCATTTGGGGCCTTTTAGGCCCGGCACGCTGCGGGAGCAAGAGCCTGCCGAAAGCGACCGGATGCGGGGCGGAAACGTCACGGTTAACGGGGGTGCAGCAGGGCTAGTTAACCGCGCCCTACCCGGTGCAAGACACCGCTAACCCTGCGGAAAAACAAGATAAACTTAACCCAACCGATTAAGCTGGCGGGTAAGGGGGCGGGGTATGTTGGCCCCACAAGAGAGCGCACGACACAAGCTCGAAGTTGACAGGAAGGCAGATCAAAATGGTTCATGGTGTTGCGATGGAAGGGACTTCGGTCATTCTCGCGTTTGGACGCCCGCAACTGGCAGACCGCCGCTTCGTTTCCGCCAATGACAATGGGCCCCGCGATCCGGTCAAGACCGTTACCGTCCGTCGCATGCTCGAGCAGAGCGGCGTGGCGATCAAGGTTAAAGTGCCGGTTACCGAGTTCATCGGCGTTGCCGTGGCCACCAGCATTTCAGAAGAGGGCGTGCTGACGAGCCTGATCGAACTGGTTCATTCCGATAGCGCCCTCAACTATCGCGTGTTCGAGGAAGAGGGCAATCACAGCGTTGTCGCCGAGTGGCAGAACTGGGGCAAGAAGCTCCGCCTGCCGCTGTTCATCAAGGCCGGTGATGGCGCTTATATGCCCTATTCGCAGCAGGTGGATGGCGTGGCGATGGGCAATTCGCAAGGTCGCCGCAAGCTGGTTGCCGAAGCGGGCCGCCGTCCGCGCTTCCTCCACCGCCGCAAGCCGGGCACCCAGCCCGACGCATAAGTTCTGCTCCTCCAAAGCAGGTCGAAAGGGTTGACCGGTGGTGCGGTCAGCCCTTTCGGCGTTAGGGCAGGTGTGCGATCCGCCCTACCAGACCCATTCGGCGAGCAAGGCCAGCGACAGGGCCATGCCCACGAAGTGGTTGTTGTAGAAGCGACTGCGCGGATTGTCCGGCTGGCCGGCATCGATGGTTGCGACCTGCCAGGCCAGCAGCGCGCAGGCGATCAGCGCCAGAACGGCAAACACCAGGCCACCGCCCACGATCAGCACCGCGCCCATCCAGAG
>CAKTFF010000509.1 GCA_934553185.1 uncultured Devosia sp. | reverse complement strand
ATGGCGTGCTCAACATTGCGGCCTATGCGCGAGGGACCGCTACGTGACCAATCAAGACTACGGCTCGATCATCATTCGCGGCGCCCGCGAAAACAACCTCAAGAACGTGTCGCTCGATATCCCCAAGCGGCAAATCACCGTGTTCACCGGCGTTTCGGGTTCGGGCAAGTCGTCGCTGGTTTTTGGCACCATTGCCGCTGAATCGCAGCGCCTCATCAACGAAACCTACCCCGCCTTCGTGCAGCAGTTTATGCCGCGCTATGGGCAGCCCGACGCCGACCAGCTGGAGAACATCTCGGCGGCGATCATTGTCGATCAGCAGCGCCTGGGCGGCAATTCGCGCTCCACCGTCGCCACGGTGACCGATGCCGCGCAGATGCTGCGGGTGCTGTTTTCGCGCCTGGCCGAACCCCGCCTGGGGCCGCCCTCGCTTTATTCCTACAATGATCCACGCGGCATGTGCCCCGATTGCGAAGGCATAGGGCAGGTCGCCGCCATGGACATGTCGGCAGTGGTCGATGAAACCAAGTCGCTCGACGAGGGCGCCCTGCTGCCCAAGGATTTCGCCGTCGATACGTGGTACTGGGAAGTCTACAAGCATTCCGGCCTGTTCGACATGGACAAGCCGATCAACCAATACAGTGCTGAAGAACGGGAAAACCTCTTCCATCTCAGCGACGGCCGCAAGGTCAAGGTGGGCAAGATCGGCATGACCTATGAAGGGGTCGTCGCCAAGCTCAAGAGCGGCCTGGGCAGCAAGGACCCTGAAACGCTGCAGCCCCACGTTCTGCGCGAATATGAAAAGATCTTCACCCGCGCCCTCTGCCCGGCTTGCAAGGGCGCAAGGCTGAACCAGGCGGCTTTGGGCAGCAAGGTCAACGGCCGCAACATTGCCGAGCTTTCGGCCATGCAGGTCAGCGAACTGGCCAATTTCGTGCGCGGCATCGACGCCCGCCAGGTCGGGCCGATGCTCGACGCGCTGGCGCTGCGGCTCGAAAATCTCGTCACCATTGGCCTGGGCTATCTCAGCCTTGATCGTGAAAGCTCGACGCTGTCGGGCGGGGAGTCGCAGCGCGTCAAGATGGTGCGTCATCTGGGCTCGTCGTTGACCGACATCACCTATGTGTTCGATGAGCCTTCCGTTGGCTTGCATCCCCACGATGTGGGGCGCCTTGCCGCCCTGATGCGGCAGCTGCGCGACAAGGGCAACACCGTGCTGATCGTCGAGCACAAACCCGACATGATCGCCATTGCCGACCACGTGGTCGATATGGGTCCGTTTGCGGGTTCCAAGGGCGGCGAAGTGGTTTACCTTGGGTCCTTTGATGGCCTGCTCGGCAGCGGCACCCTGACCGGCAATCACATGCGCAAGCATCAGCCGATCAAAACCGCGGTGCGCAAGAGCGATGGAGAACTGCGGGTCGAAGGCGCGCGCCTCAACAATCTCAAGAACGTGTCGGTTTCCCTTCCGCGCGGCGTGCTGACCGCCGTGTCGGGCGTTGCCGGGTCGGGCAAGTCATCGCTGATCCAGGGGTGCCTGCCCAAGCATTATCCGGACACCATCATCATCGACCAGAATCTGGCGCGTGGCTCGCGCCGCTCCAACACGGCGACCTATACCGGCATTCTCGACAATGTGCGCAAGGCCTTTGCCAAGGCGAACAGCGTCGATGCGGCGCTGTTTTCTGCCAACAGCAAAGGGGCATGCCCCGATTGCAACGGCTTGGGTGTGATCTATACCGACCTCGCCCATCTTGATCCGATGATCACCACCTGCGAAACCTGCGAAGGCAAGCGCTTCTTGCCCGAAGTGCTGGAGCACCATCTGCGCGGCAAGTCGATCAGCGATGTTTACGAGATGAGCATCAGCGATGCGGTGGTATTTTTCACCGAACCCCCGATCGCCAAGATCCTTAAGGGCCTCGACGATGTTGGTCTTGGCTATTTGACACTGGGGCAGCCCCTTTCGACGCTATCTGGCGGCGAGCGCCAACGCCTTAAACTTGCGGCAGAGCTGGGCAAGGCGGGCAATATTTACGTGCTGGACGAGCCCACGACCGGGCTGCACATGCACGATGTCGATACGCTGATCGCCCTGTTCGACCGGCTGGTGGATGCGGGGTCATCGGTGCTCGTGATCGAGCATAATCTTGATGTCATCGCCCGCGCCGATTGGGTCATCGACCTGGGTCCGGGTGCCGGGCAGGA
>CAKTFF010000508.1 GCA_934553185.1 uncultured Devosia sp. | reverse complement strand
GGGGTGAGCGGCTGCTGGCCGGGCGCGAGAGCGGTGAAGGTGGCGCCAAGCGCGGGGCGGTCGCGCAACAGCGCCAGATCGTCGGGAACAGGGAGCGGCGCAACAGCGGCGACGCGAAGGGTTTCGGCATGAGCGGGAACAAGCGTTACAAACAAGACCAGCGCCACCGCGCCGAGAGCCAATACATGCGAAATCGCGCGCACAGCAAAGTCGTGCCAAAACTGCCCCAACGCCCTGTCCTTACCCATGAGCCCAAGCCGGTCGTTTCCGGTGAGCCTTCATCGTCCCTGACCCGTCGTTGCGGGTCTTTCTCAGTTCCCGGCGGCACCCTATCCAAGGAGCCAAAGCGATGGAAGCTGAAATTTACCGTGGGTTAACTATGCCGGTTAGGGAGTTAAAGCAGGGTTAATGGATGCGAACGCCCGTGAAAAGCGAGCAAAATGAAAGCTTTGCCCCATGCTGAAGGCCAGCTTAGCGCAACGAGTAAAAGTTTACGGGAATTTGGACGGATGCAAAGCCTTTGCAGGTTGCATCACAAAGCCGGCATCACGCGGGCTTGAACACAGCGGTTTAGCGGTCGCGGAACGCTGCTAGATGCACGTGATCGAGGCTTTCCACCACGGCAATTTCAAGCGCCAGAAGGCTCTCGTCGGGATGCACCAGATCGGGCACCATGACCGTTTGCATGCCGGCCGCATGGGCGGCGCGCACGCCGGCATGGCTGTCTTCGATAGCGAGGCACAAGAGAGGATCGATGCCCAATCGCTGGGCGGCCAGAAGGTAGGGTTCGGGATCGGGCTTGGGGTGCACGACGTCGTCGCGCGTCACTACGGTGTCGAACAGCGCGAGCAGCCCCGCTTCGGCCAGATGGTGATGCGCATGGGCCTTGCGGGACGAGGTCGCAACCGCCACCGGAATGCCGCGCCGATGCAGTTCGGTGATGAATTCACGCGCGCCGCGCTTCACCGGAACGCCACCAGCGCTTCTTTCGCGCATGATCACCCGACAGCGCTCATCAAAGAGCGTATAGGGAAAGGCCACGCCATAGGCTTCGATCAGCAGCTGGTTGGTTTTCTCGTGGCTGCCGCCCACCATGGAGATATGGACCGCATCGGTCATCTCGAAACCGAGTTCGGTACAGACCTCGAACACAATGGTCCGGAACACGCTTTCGGTGTCCAGGATCGTGCCGTCCATGTCAAAGATCACAGCCTCGAAGGGTCGAAGGCTCAAAGGGGGCGTTTGCGCGGTCATCCTCATCGCTATAGGGCGATTTGCCGTGTTGCGCCACACCGGCGCGCGCGAGGCTGGTTTGCCTTCGGGGCGAACCGAAAGAGGGCATGGGCGTTGCTTCTCCCATGAGCCAGTTCCAACCCTCCCGCAGTCACGAAACGCTGGGCCCGCAGTTTTTCGATCCGGTCGCCCCAGCCCCATTCCCGCAAACCACGTTGCGCCACCGCGACCATCGCTGGAGCCGGCGGATGGGGCTCGACGGGCTGACCGACGAGCAGTGGGTCTCTCATTTCGGCCGCTTCGCGCCGCTTCCGGGCTCGTTTTCCCAGCCGCTGGCCCTGCGTTACCATGGCCATCAGTTCCGCTCCTATAATCCGGATCTGGGGGATGGACGCGGCTTCCTGTTCGCGCAAGGACGCGACCTCGAAGACGGGCGGCTGCTCGACTTCGGCACCAAGGGATCGGGCAAGACGCCGTGGTCGCGCGGTGCCGATGGAAGGCTGACGCTCAAAGGCGGGGTGCGCGAGGTGCTGGCCACCGAAATGCTTGAAGCGCTGGGCGTTTATACGTCCAAGAGCTTTTCGCTGATCGAAACCGGAGAAGCGCTGTATCGCGGCGATGAGCCCTCCCCCACCCGCTCGTCAGTGCTGGTGCGCCTCAGCCATTCGCACATTCGCATCGGCACCTTTCAGCGTCTCGCTTACCTCGAAGACACGGAAAGCCTGCAAACCCTGCTCGACTATGCCATTGCCAACTATTATCCGGCACTGGCCGATGCCCCAAACAAGCCGGCCGCTTTTCTTCAGGCCGTTGTGGCCGAGGTGGCGCGGATGGGCGCGCAGTGGACAGCCGCCGGCTTTGTGCACGGCGTTCTCAACACCGACAACATCAACATCACCGGGGAAAGCTTCGATTATGGTCCGTGGCGCTTCCTGCCCCATTACGACCCGCAGTTCACCGCTGCCTATTTCGACGAAACGC
>CAKTFF010000507.1 GCA_934553185.1 uncultured Devosia sp. | reverse complement strand
AGCCGTTATGTCGATGCCATCATGATCCGCATCCTCTCCCATGCCGATCTGCTCGATCTGGCGGCGGGGGCGACCGTGCCGGTGATTAACGGGCTGACACGCCGGGCCCATCCTTGCCAGATCATGGCGGACCTCCAGACCTTCGAGGAACATCGCGGCTCGATCAAGGGCGCCAAGGTGGCCTGGGTGGGCGACAGCAACAATGTGCTCCATTCCTGGGTGAATGCGGCCGAGCTGTTCGACTGCCAGCTGACCATTGCCACGCCGGAGGAATACAGCCCCGAAAAGGATCTGATGGACGACATCCGCCGCGCCGGCGGCAATGTCCGGCTGATCGAGGATCCGCGCGAGGCCGTCGAGGGTGCCGATCTCGTGATCACCGATACCTGGGTGTCCATGGGCGACGTGGACGCCGCCGAGCGCCGCCGGGTCTTGAAACCCTATCAGGTGAACACCAATTTGATGGCGCTGGCGAACAAAGACGCCCTTTTCATGCACTGCCTGCCCGCCCATCGCGGCGACGAGGTGACCGACGAGGTGATCGATGGTCCCCAGTCGGTAGTGTTCGACGAGGCCGAAAACCGCCTGCACGCCCAAAAAGCCGTTTTGTGCTGGGCCTTCGGGGCTGACGTCAACTGAACTGCTTCGATCTATGGGCTGGGATGGCCTGCAAACCGCAGCTTTCTGCGCTTCCGGTGCTCACGTACCAATGTACGCTCCGCTCCGGTTCTCGAAAGCTACGGTTTTCGGCTGATCCCAACCCAAAGCTCATCGCAGTTTTCGGGCCAGAAATGGCCTTGGGTAGTGGACGCTGACCCCTACGGCTTGAGCCGCCTTGAAAGCCATAGTGAGATGACGACGGAAAGCACGCGCATGACCGAGACCCTGATGAACTCCCTTGGGCTCGACCGGCCCGAAAGCGGCGACGATGCGGTCGTGCCGTTCACCCTCGACAAGCTCGATACGCGCGGCCGCACTGTGCGTCTGGGCGCGGCGCTCGATACCATTCTGTCGCGTCATGATTATCCGGCGCCCGTCGCCCGTCTCCTGGGCGAAGCGGTGGTGCTGGCGGCGCTGATCGGCTCCTCGCTCAAGTTCAACGGCCGCTTCATCATGCAGACCCAGACCGATGGACCGGTCAATCTGCTGGTGGTGGATTTCGACGCCCCCGATGGCCTGCGCGGCTATGCCCGCTATGACCATGACGCCTTGCTCAAGGCCTCCGAGGAAGGCCGCACCAAACCCGGCGAGCTGCTGGGCAAGGGGCACCTTGCCATGACCATCGACCAGGGCGTTCATACCGAGCGCTACCAGGGCATTGTGGCGTTGGAAGGCCAAAGCCTGGAAGAAGTGGCGCACACCTATTTCCAGCAGTCCGAACAGATCCCCACCATGGTGCGGCTGGCGGTGGCCGAATTCACCAAGAAGGGCGATCATCGTCCCCATTGGCGTGCCGGCGGCGTCTTGATCCAGCACCTTCCCGCCGGGGGCCTGGTGCAAATGCCGGACCTGCCGGGCGACGGCAATTTCGACAATCCCGAAACGGCCGACCCGCATTACAGCGAAGCCGATGGCTGGACCGAGGCCAAGACGCTGCTGGCGACGGTGGACGATCTGGAGCTGGCCGATCCCGACCTCACCTCCGAGCGGCTCCTGTTCCGGCTTTATCACGAGACCGGCGTGCGAGTGTTTTCGCCCATGGATGTGGTGGAGCGCTGCACCTGCTCGCCCGAGCGCATCGAAGACATGCTCGCCAACAGCTTTTCCGCCGCAGAGCGCGAGGAGATGGCGGTCGATGGCGAGATCGAGGTGGTGTGCGAGTTCTGCTCCACAGCCTACCACTTCAATCCGCACCAGTTCGACGCTCCGCAATAAACGTCAAGCGGCTGCTTTCGGGCAGCCGTTTTTGTTTGCGCAGCTTAACTTTAGCGCAAGCATCGGCTTGTCCGCGCCCTGCCGATACGTAAGTATAAAGACGTATTCAGCGGCAGGGAGCGGCCATGTCTGATGCGACTTCGTTGATGCGGGCGGTTTTACTGGAGGCTTGCCCCAGCGATGCTGCCGCCCGGCTCATCCTCGAGCGGGCCTTGGAACGCGAAGTCGATCCGCTCCACTATGGCGCCGTGATGGGCGGGCTGGATCCGGCGCTGGTCATGGCGCGGGCGGCAAGCTGGCTGGGCATGGCGTTCATGCCCGATCTGCCCCGAACCCCTGGGC
>CAKTFF010000506.1 GCA_934553185.1 uncultured Devosia sp. | reverse complement strand
TCTACCGCGTGTTCTGCGAACGCTATGGCATGTCGCCGGAGTCTTGCGTGTTCATCGACGACAGCGAGCCCAATATCATCTCGGCCCGCAAGTTCGGCATGCACGGCATCCATTTTCAGGATCCGGCGTCGCTGCGGCGGGAGCTGATCGCGCTGGGGCTGCCGCTCAAGGCTAAGTAGGCTAGCGAAACCGTCCGCCACGCCCGATGACTTCAATCTTGTAGCCATCAGGATCGGTGGCGAAAAAGAAGCGCGCTACGGGTGTGTCGCCATTCTTGAAGTCGACCAGCCTGCCAACGGGGAAACCCTCGGCACTTAAGCGCCTATATTCACCATCAATGTCATCCACCACGACGGCCAGGTGCCCATAACCGTTGCCCAGATCATAGCTTTGCGTGCCGTGGTTGATCGTCAGTTCAAGCTCGAACCCGCCCGCTTCGGCGGCCAGGTAGACGAGAGTGAAAGCCTCGAACTCCAGCCGGTCGATCACCTGGAGGCCAAAGGCACGGCGGTAATAATCGATGGAGCGGGCTTCATCAACGACGCGGATCATGGAATGGGCGAGCTTGGTCACCATGTGTGCCCTCCCTACCGCGTGCCGTACATGCGGTCGCCGGCGTCGCCGAGGCCGGGAATGATGTAACCTTTTTCGTTGAGGTGGCTGTCGATTGAGGCGGTGAAGACGGGCACGTCGGGATGGGTCTCGCTGAAGCGCTTGATGCCTTCGGGCGCAGCGAGGAGGCAGAGGAAGCGGATATTGTTGGCGCCGCGCTCCTTGAGCTTGTCGATGGCGGCCGTGGCTGAATTGGCGGTGGCGAGCATGGGATCGACCACGATAATCAGCCGGTCTTCAAGATTGGACGGCGCCTTGAAGTAGTATTCCACCGGCTCAAGCGTTTCGTGATCGCGATAGATGCCGATATGGGCGACGCGTGCGGCGGGCACCAGGTCAAGCATGCCATCGAGCAGGCCATTGCCGGCGCGCAGGATGGAGGCAAAAACCAGCTTCTTGCCCTTGATCGCGGGCGAATCCATCTGCGCCATCGGCGTTTCGATGGGGATCATCTCAAGTTCGAGATCGCGGGTGACCTCATAGCACATCAGATGCGCGATCTCGCGCAGGAGGCGGCGGAAGCCCGCGATCGAGGTCTCCTTGTTGCGCATGATGGTCAGCTTGTGCTGGATCAGCGGGTGATCGATCACCGTTACATTGCTCATGAGACCACCTCGATTACAGAAATGTTGTGCCGTGACGGCCCGGCGCGAGGCCAAGCCAGCGGGCGATGCTTTCCCCTATATCAGCGAAGGTGGGGCGAATGCCAATCTCGCCAGCGGTCAGCGCTGGGGAAAAAAGCAGGATGGGCACCTGTTCGCGGGTGTGATCGGTGCCCGTCCAGGTCGGATCGTTGCCGTGGTCGGCGGTGAGCACCAGGAGATCGTCGGAGCGCAGTTTATTGATCAGTTCGGGCATGCGCGTGTCGAAGTATTCGAGCGCCGCGGCATAGCCGGGAACATCGCGGCGATGGCCATATTCACTGTCGAAATCAACGAAGTTGGTCATGATCAGAGCGCGATCATCGGCCATTTCCATAGCTTCGAGCGTGCGGTCGAACAGTTGATCGAGCCCGGTGCCCTTAAGTCTGTGGGAGACGCCCTGCCCGGCATAAATGTCGGACATCTTGCCGATGGCATAGGTCTGGTTGCCGGCGGCAAGGTTGCGGTCGAGAAGGGTCGGCTCGGGCGGCGCAATGGCGTAGTCGCGGCGATTGCCGGTGCGGCGGAAGCTGAAGCGATCCTCGCCCAAAAAGGGGCGGGCGATGACGCGGCCAATCATCATGGGAGCGGTGAGCTCGAAGGCGATCCGGCAGATTTCGTACAGACGCTCGAGCCCGAAGGCGGTTTCGTGGGCGGCGATCTGGAATACGGAATCGATGGAGGTGTAGCAAATCGGCTTGCCGGTACGGATGCTTTCCTCGCCCATGGCGGCAATGATGTCGGTGCCCGAGGCGTGCTTGTCGCCCAGAATGCCCGGCAGGCCGGCGCGCTGGACGAATTCGGCGATCAGGTCGGGCGGGAAAGCGGGTTCAGACTCGGCGAAGTAGCCCCAGTCGAATGGCACGGGCACGCCAGCAATTTCCCAGTGGCCGGAGGGGGTGTCCTTGCCCTTGGAGACTTCGCGGCCGACCCCGAAGCGGCCGCCCCGGGGCGTGGCGGAGAAGCC
>CAKTFF010000505.1 GCA_934553185.1 uncultured Devosia sp. | reverse complement strand
TGTCGGTATCGGGGTGAACCTTGCCGGTCAGGCGTTCGGCGACGCGCGTGATCTCGCCCTGGCCGGGAAGGAAGACCAGCGCGGAGCCCTGGTGTTCGCGCATGGCGGCGAGAACGGCAGCGGAAATCTGATTCTCAAGGCGTAAGAGCGGGTCGGGTTCGCGATAAAGGGTCTCGACCGGAAAGGCGCGGCCCATGGACTCGATCACCGGCGCGTCGTCCAGAAGGCGCGCGACGCGGGCGCCATCCACCGTTGCGGACATCACAAGGAGCCGCAGGTCCGGCCGCAGGGCGCGGGCGTCGAGCGCGAGGGCCAAGCCAAGATCCCCGTCGAGGCTCCTTTCGTGGAACTCGTCGAAAACCACGACGGCAATGCCCGCCAGTTCAGGGTCGTCGAGCACGAGGCGGGTGAAGACGCCTTCGGTGACGATTTCGATCCGCGTTCTACTGCTGACGCGGGTGTCCATGCGCACGCGGTAGCCTACGGTTTGGCCGACCTCTTCGCCCAGAAGGCGCGCCATCTGCCCGGCGGCGGCACGGGCGGCGAGGCGGCGCGGTTCAAGCATCAGGATGCGACGGTCGCCGCGCCAGGGCGCATCAAGCAAGGCCAGGGGAACCCGCGTGGTCTTGCCCGCGCCTGGGGGCGCGACGAGCACGGCTGATGGCCCAGCAGACAGGGCGGAAAGCAGCGCGGGAAGGGCATCGTCGATGGGCAGAGGCGGCAAGGACATAAGCGGTGTGTGGCGCAAAGGCGGAGTTTGGGCAAGGGCGCGGGAGCAAGCGGGGTGCACCGCGCCGGGGTCGCCGCAACAGAGGTGTTTTCAGCGGCATCCATGGCATGGCACAAGCGTTGAAGGACGCCCGGCCGCTTGAACCGCCGGCTTTGGAGAATGACGCCCATGGCGCTTACGCAGATTGCCAATGATCAGCTGACGGTAGAGGTGTCCTCGCTGGGATCGGAAATGGTGTCGATCACCACGGCGGATGGCCAATCCTGGCTGTGGCACGGCGACGCGGCGTTCTGGGCGGGGCGGTCGCCGGTGCTGTTTCCCATCGTGGGCCGGGCGCCGGATGATGCGGTCAGCGTCGAGGGCAAGAGTGCACCCATGGCGCAGCACGGCTTTGCCCGGCGCAGCCAGTTCGAGCTGGTGGACAGTGGCGCTGACTTTTGCCGCTTCAAGCTGCATGCGGGTCCGACCAGCCGCATCGCTTTTCCGTTTGAGTTCACCCTCACGCTCGAGCATCGCCTCGATGGACGGCGGGTGCAGGTCTCGGCTGAAGTCACGAACGACAATGTTCAGCCCATGCCGTTCGGTTTGGGCTTCCACCCTGCGTTCGTGTGGCCGCTGCCCGGATGCGAGGGGCTCGAGCACCGTGTGGTGCTCGACAATGGGGGTGAGCCGGAGATGGTGCGGCTGCGCAAGGGGCTGGTCGATCCCGAGCCGCTGCCGTCGCCGTTCACCGATGGGGTGCTGGTGCTCGACGAAGCCTTGTTCGAGCATGATGCGCTGATTTTTCCTGAGGGTGCCGGGGCCGGCGCGCGCTACGGTGCGGGCGACAAAGAGGTGCGGATCACTTGGGAAAATCTGCCTAATTTTGCCGTCTGGAGCAAGCCGGGGCCATTCGTGTGCCTTGAACCCTGGCACGGCATGGCGGCCGTGGTGGGTGGCAGCCAAGAGATTGCCGAGCGGCCCTATACGCTGGTGCTTGGCCCGGGCGCCACGGCACGCTTTGGTTTTACCGTGGAGCTGGTGGGCTAGGGGGCGTGCCTGCCACGCCCTCGTGGTTCGACAGGCTCACCATGAGGGCTACTCGCCGTCCATTTTTCAATAGCTCTTGCGGTGAGCTTAAACCCACCAGGGCGCGCCTCATCTTCGAACACCCAGCCGGGCCATTTTTTCGCTCAGGGTGCGGCGGGGGACGCCAAGGGCATCCGCGACGGCGGCGGGGGAGTCGTTGTGGCGGCGGAGTTCGGTTTCGATCAAGTGGCGCTCGAAAGCGGCGAGGCGATCGGCAAGGCTGGCAGTGGAACGGAGGGGCTCGGTGCGCGGCCCCAGAATGGTGTCGAGCGAGCGGCCGGTGCTGTCGAGACCAAGGGCGAAGCGATCGGCAGCAGCCTTGAGCTCGCGCACATTGCCCGGCCAGGAATGGACCATGATGGCGTTGAGGTCGGCGGGGTGCAACTGGGGTGAGGGCCTGCCGAAACGCTGCGCCGCCTGCGCCA
>CAKTFF010000504.1 GCA_934553185.1 uncultured Devosia sp. | reverse complement strand
AGCACTGAAACGGCCGCCAGCAGCGCCGCACCGGGCACTTCGCGATGACCGCCCACGACCATCACCCGGCCCCGAGCATCCTTGTCCACCTCGCCTTGCGGCAGAGGCAGCGGATTGCCTCGGAGGAACTCCGCCGTGACCTCCAGATCACTCATTGCGGCGCACCACCAAGCGGCGCTTCGGCGGTCACCGGCGCCCCGTCCTGATGCAGCGGGGCCACGAAGTTGTACCGCTTGAGCACCAGCCCACCGTTCCGTTCATTGGACTCGAACTGGTATTCCGTCACCGAGCAATTCGCCACGTCGCCCTCACGATCGATAGTCAGGATCTGCTCTTCGCTCAGCCGTTCAAGCAGATAGCGCAGGCATAGAACCACGACCTGGTGGCTGACGATCAGCACGTCCTGACCAGCATGGTGGATGCCGATCGTATCCATCAGGCTGCGCAGGCGCAGCACCACGTCGCACCAGCTCTCCCCGGCGGGTGGCCGGTGGTAGAACTTGCCAAGCAGGCTCCTGAAGCGCGCCTGATCGGGAAAGCGCTCCTGAATGCCGATGCCGGTCAAGCGATCCAGGATGCCGAATTCCTTTTCGCGCAACCGCTCGTCCACAATGAACTCGGTGTCCGTAAACCTGCCGTGTTCGCTGATCAGTTCCGCAGTTCGCAAGGCGCGGGTATAGGGCGAAGTCACCACAACCTGTGGAACGCCGTCTGCCCCGTTACGCTCGAACCAGCGCCCCAGCGCGGTCGCCTGAGCTTCTCCCTGTTCGCTCAGCGGCACATCGATATCGCGGTGATCGATATTGATCTCCGCCAGCCCTGCATCCATGGCGGCTTGGCGGGCAACATTGCCAGTGCTTTCCCCATGACGAACGATCCAGAGGCGGCGCGGCCATCTTTGCTGCATTTTCGTTCTTTCAGAAAGTTGTCCTCGGGCTTCGTTCAGGTTGATATACTCAGGATGTGGCTCTCGAAGGCGACGAAATCGCCCTCGATCGGCGCGCCCTGTTCAACCAGCGTCCGTTCGCCGCTGATCTTGAGGAAGCCTTCTTCGATCACCTGTTCCACAAGCTCATCAAGCTCGCGATCATCGGTGAAGCCGATGCTGGTGCCGTTGCTGAGGGTGAGTTGATAATCAGGCATTGGCTGGGTCCTCTTGTTGGTGAGGCCTCAACGCATCAGAACAAAAAAGGTGCGAGCCGTTCTGCAATCATAGGAGAGGACGCCAGCAGGCACCAAGCATAAGGCCAGAACGCATCCATGCTCGTGTTGAGCAAAGGACGCGTCCTGGCCTCTATGGTGTCGCCGATCGCTTACGCACTTATGCGTTATTTGGTTTCGGGAGACTGCAGGGCAAAATTGCCCTCGTCACACAGCTCGATCGACAGCTTGGTCGGATCGATCCGGTCGTCTTCGGTCCAAAGGTCGCTGGCGAGATCGACAGCAACGTCTTCTGCGGCTTCGGCGGCCTCTGCAACACTGTCTTCTTCATAGGCAGCGCCGGCGACAGGCGAAGTCACGTCGCCCTGGCGCATGGCGTCGCAACGCTCCTGCACTTCAGCAATCTGATCTTCAGGCACGGTCTTGCCCCCAATGCGGTGTTCGGTCTCCTGCGCAGAGACCGAGCCGGTAAGAAGGAAAGCAGCGGCAAGCACCGCCGCGGTTTTGGTCAACATGGCTTAACTCCATTCAATCCAGATGGGCAAAGAAATGGCTCGCCAAGGCGAGCCTTCATAGGAGGGTTACTCGCCTTCCTGGTCCGTCAGCCCAGCTTCCTGGCACTGCTCAAGGGTGACCGTGCTCAGATCGATGTTGTCCTCGTTGGCTTCGCCCTGCTGGGCGGTGGCAGCATCGGCCTGCTCCTGGGTCATGGTGGATTCGGGCTCGTTGGTACCGGTGAGTCCCTGCTGCGCCTGAAGCTCCTTGCACCAATCTTCCACAACGGGAATCTGGGCTACAGGCACGGTCAACTCGCCCAGGGTCAAATCCTCTGCGGGAGCTTGCGTGTCCGTCTGGGCAGCATCCTGCGTAGGAGCCGGGGTTGTGGCAGGTGCGGCGTCCTGCGCCGAAGCTGCGCCCATCATCATCAGGACGGCGAAAGGCATGGCGGCAGTCAAAACAAGCTTTTTCATCGTGATCTCCTCGAACGGTGTCGTGAGCACAACGCCGAGCTTGGCAGCTTGTTGCTTGCTGTGTCAGACACTAACAAGAACTCCGACCCCCCTTTGGCGAAC
>CAKTFF010000503.1 GCA_934553185.1 uncultured Devosia sp. | reverse complement strand
GCTGCCGATGCGCACAAAGGCGCCCTCTGCCTGCCCATAGCTGGGGGCTCCCGCCGCTGTTGCACCGCGCAGCTGGGGTGTCCAGGAGCCTTCCTGATAATGGCGGAGCGCCGTGGTCGTCGTGCCCATCGTCAAGCCATTGGGCGCGGCCAGCAGCCCCGATGCCGGATCGGCGCGCAGAGCGTCCTTCCAGGCGCTCCCCGCAGCACTGACCTTGATGCGGAACGCGTCGTCGCCGCCCAAGCCCATTTCCGCCCGGCCTGAAAAGCCGGTCTGAAACACCAGCGACCCGGTATCGGCGGCTGCGGCCTTGTTGATCACCAGCCTGTGGTCGGTCCCGGCATGATTAAGCAACGTCGCCGGCGACGAAACGGCCAGCCGGTTGGTCGCGTCCGGCGTGGCATTGACACCCCATTGCTCAACGCTTGCCGGCAGCGTCGCTTGCATCGGCTGAAAAGCCTGCCCGTCATGCACCAGGAACTGCGCCTCGTCCTCCACGTAAAGCGTCCAGCCCAGCTTGGGCTGGATGAAGTTCCAGGCGCCATCCACAAAGGCGGCTAGCGTTCCTCCCTTGCCGCTCCACGTGCCTGTTGCCCCCTGAGGCACCAAAGCCCGTGTTCCCTCCGAGGGCGACGGCGGCGGTGCATTGGGCACGCTGCGGCTTGTCACGCAAAGATGCAGAAGCTGGTCGAGCTGGCGCAGTGCTTCGTTATGGGTCACATGCTTTTGCGCTTGGCCCGGCATCAAATAGGGAAGATCGTGAAAGGGCGTGGTCTGGGACAATGGGGGCTCCTGCACTTTGGCCAGAACCAATCATCGCCTGATCCACTTGCCCGGGGATAAGTGTTAGCCAACCATCGCCTTTTCGGACTGATACCGGAAAAGCACAGGAAAAGATGCTGCATGCCGCAAGCCAATGCTGCACTTGCCTCGCGGAATCAGCCATTGTAGATGGCTAACCTAGATAAAAGCACGTAGGGCGCACCATGTTGAACGGCAAAGCAGTTCTGATCACCGGCGGCACTGGTTCGTTCGGCAAGAAGTATACAGAAACAATTCTCAAGCGTTTCAAGCCATCGCGTATCGTGATCTATTCACGCGATGAGCTGAAACAATATGAAATGGCGCAGTCATACAATGACCCCGCCATGCGTTACTTCATCGGTGACGTGCGTGACGCAGCCCGTCTGCGCCAGGCAATGCAGGGCATTGACTATGTTATTCATGCTGCCGCTCTCAAGCATGTTCCGGTTGCTGAATACAATCCGATGGAATGTATCAAGACCAATATTGACGGCGCGCAAAACGTCATCACGGCCGCGATTGAAGCCGGCGTAACAAAGGTCATCGCCCTTTCAACAGACAAGGCCGCCAATCCAATCAACCTTTATGGCGCCACCAAGCTTGCTTCCGACAAGCTCTTTGTTGCTGCAAACAACATGACCGGCGGTCATGGCCCGATTTTCTCGGTTGTGCGCTATGGCAATGTGGTCGGCTCGCGCGGTTCGGTCGTGCCGTTCTTCAAAAAGCTCATCGCTGACGGCCACTTGCCTTTGCCGGTCACCCATGAGGAGATGACCCGTTTCTGGATTACCCTTCAGGATGGTGTCGATTTCGTTCTGCGCAATTTTGAGCGCATGTATGGCGGCGAAATCTTCGTGCCAAAGATTCCGTCCGTGCGGATACTTGACCTCGTCGAAGCCTATAGCGGTACCCGCGAAGCCCGCATGATCGGTATTCGCCCCGGCGAAAAGCTGCATGAAATCATGTGCCCGTCAGACGACAGCCACCTGACGCTGGAGTTCGACGACCACTTCGTTCTGCGCCCCTCGATCCAGTTTCACCATGTGGATCAAGACTATACGACCAATGCACTGGGTGAAGTCGGCAAGCCGGTCGACACCGGCTTCGTTTATCACAGCGGCAACAACAGCCACTTCTTGTCCGTCCCCGAAATCCTCGAAATGGACAAGCGCGCCTAGCGACACAGCCCGGCTCTCCTGACCAGAGCAAAAAAACGTCCTGCAACTTGCCGCTTTCTGCAAGCGCTTGCTGCAGGACGTTTTGGCTTGCCGGGGATAAGTTCTGGGGGCTTCAAGCCCCGCCGAAGTCACGCATAATGGCAGGGATTTCCGCCGGAATCTCGCGGGCGAGGTAGCCAAGCAGGCCATGCTTCTGGCGCAGGCGCTGCCCCGCCTCGGCATGAAGATATACCCCCCATTGCGCTGCAAGCAGT
>CAKTFF010000502.1 GCA_934553185.1 uncultured Devosia sp. | reverse complement strand
TCGATATGGCGACATCGTCCATTCCCATGAACCGTGTGCTGCTGCACCGCTCGCTGGGCGAGCCCTTGCCCGAGGGCGTGGCCGCTGACGAACATGGCGCAGCGACCACCGACCCGGCGCTTGCCGAAATGCTGTTGCCGCTGGGTGGCGCGGCCTTCGGCTTCAAGGGCGCGGCGCTGGCTGGGGTGGCGACGCTGTTTTCGGCGCTGCTGACCGGAACGACGCTGGATGGCGACTTTATCCCCATGTATGGCGGCGACGACATTTCGACGCCACGGAATATGGGGCATTTCGTTCTGGTGATCGACCCGGACAAGTTCGTGGGCCGCGATGCGTTCGGCGCGCTGATCACCCAGTATCTCGCGAGCCTGCGCGCCGCTGCCGTTCGGCCGGGCGCCGAACGGGTGATGGCGCCCGGCGACCGGGAATGGGCGGAAATGGCAAAGCGCGAGGCCGACGGCGTGCCGGTGGATCCCGACACGGTGCGGTTTCTCGGGCTTTAGTTTAGCCGCGGTGGATGTCGAAGGGGCCGAAGGCCTGGGTGGTGGCCATCAGCTGCAGGCGGTTGACGTTGACGTGTTCGGGCAGGGTCGTGGCCCAGAAGATGGACTCGGCGATATCGTCGGCATTCATGGCCTTGGTCCCCTCATAGGGCTTGGCGGCCTTGCCCTCATCGCCCTTGAAGCGAACGAGGGAGAACTCAGTTTCGGTGAGGCCCGGTTCGATATTGGTGACGCGGATGTTCTTGCCCTGGACGTCCGAGCGCAGGTTGAGCGCGAACTGCTTCACGAAGGCCTTGGTGGCGCCGTATACCGAGCCGCCCGGATAGGGATAGTCGCCGGCCACCGAGCCAAGGGTCACCACATGGCCGCCGCCGCGTTCGATCAGTCCGGGCAACAGCGCCCGCACCGTATAGGCGAGGCCGGTGACATTGGTGGCGATCATGGTTTCCCAGTCGGTGATGTCGGTTTCCGCAGCTGGTTGCAGGCCCAGCGCGAGGCCTGCATTGGCGAGAACGATGTTGACGCCTGCGAAAGGCGCGGGGAGGGCGCTGACCGCCTGGTCGACGGCGGCGCGGTCGCGCACGTCAAGCGCGATCGTGTGGCAATTGTCCGCGCCAAGCTCGGCCTGCAGTTCGGCCAGCCGGTCCTCGCGGCGACCGGTTGCGATCACCTTGCCGCCGGCTCCCACATAGCGGCGGGCCGCGGCCGCGCCAAAGCCCGACGTGGCGCCAGTGATGAAGACGACGAAGCGGCTGGGATCGAGCAGCTGGTACATTGAAAAAGTCCTGCATGGGGGAGAGGCGCGCAGGGTGGACTGCGGACGGCGGGATGGTCAACTGCGAATGGCCGGCGCCCTAACCTTACCAGATGATAATGTGAACTCGCCGCAAAGCTGTATTACCTTGTCAACAATGGCAATCACCGGGGATGGCTGGGCTTGAAGACGCTGATGAAGTGGTTGGTCGTGCTCGTGGTGCTGGGTGGCGCCGGCTTTGCCGCGTGGTGGTATCTGTTGGCGGCGCCCGAAGCGGCAACCTTGCCCGCGACCGTCGCCGTGGAGCGCGGCGATGTCGAGACCACCGTTCTGGCGTCGGGCGTGCTGGAAGCCAATTCGCTGGTCAGCGTCGGCGCCGAAGTCAGCGGCCGCATCGAGGCGGTGCATGTGGTGCTCGGGCAGGACGTCAAGGAGGGCGACCTGATCGTCGAGATCGACAGCCTCGACCAGGAAAATGCCCTCAAGACCGCACAGGCCGTGTTGGCGGGCATCGAGGCGCAAAGACGCAATCAACAAGCAACCCTTGCGACGGCGGAAGCGGCGCTCGAGCGCAATACGCGGCTGAGCGCCAACAGCCTTGTGTCCCAGACCGATCTCGAAACTGCTCAGGCGGCGGTGGATTCGGCGCGGGCGCAGATCGATCAGTTCGATGCGCAGATCGCGCAGTCTGAACTGAGCGTCGAATCGGCGGAGCTGAACCTGGCACGCACCCGGATCGTGGCGCCGAGCGACGGGACCATCGTGGCGCTGCTGGTGGACGAGGGGCAGACGGTCAACAGCAATTCCACCATTCCCACCATCGTCAAGATCGCCGATCTCGATACGATGGTGATCAAGGCCGAGATTTCGGAAGCCGACGTGGTGCGCGTCCAGGCCGGGCAGCGGGTTTACTTCACCATTCTGGGCGAGCCCGACCGGCAGATCGATGCGACCCTGCGCGAAGTGGAGCCGGCGCCCAC
>CAKTFF010000501.1 GCA_934553185.1 uncultured Devosia sp. | reverse complement strand
CCTCGGTCAAGCTCATCCTCGCCGCCATCGACGATGCCAACACCGTGGTCTGGAACGGCCCGGTCGGCGCCTTCGAGATGACCCCGTTTGACGCGGGCACCGTCGCCATTGCCGAACATGTCACCCGGCGCACCGCAGACGGCAAGCTGGTCTCGGTAGCCGGCGGCGGCGACACGGTGGGCGCCCTCGCCCATGCCGGCGTCAAGGACCGGCTCACCTATGTCTCGACCGCCGGTGGCGCGTTCCTCGAATGGATGGAAGGCAAGCCCCTGCCCGGCGTCGAGGCGCTCAAGAAATAAGCAGGGTATTCGCCTTTCGTCGCATAACCACACGTCTAATCGCTCGAGGCAAAACCAAAGTCTAATATGGCGGCCACAAAGCCCTTGCGGAGGATCACCCATGACGAAGTCGCTCAATGCCATTGCCCAGAAACTGATGGAACCGGGCAAGGGCATTCTTGCCGCCGACGAATCCGAAGGCACGATCGCCAAGCGCTTCAGCAAGATCAATCTGCCCAATTCGCTCGATCTGCGCCGCGACTACCGCGAAATGCTGTTCCGCTCCACCGAAGCGATGACCACCTATATTTCAGGCGTCATCCTCACGGAGGAAACGCTGGAACAAAGCGCTGCCGATGGCACGCCCTTCCGCGCCATCCTGGCTGATGCCGACGTCATCCCCGGCATCAAGGTCGATCGCGGCGCTTTCCCCATGCCGGGCGACAACGGCGAAAAGATCACCGAAGGTCTCGATGGCCTCCGCCAGCGTCTCGAAAAATACGCTTCCCTTGGCGCAGGCTTTGCCAAGTGGCGCGCCGTGATCACCATCAACGACGTGGCCCCCACCCGCAACAATATCCGCGCCAACGCCCATGCCCTGGCGCGCTATGCCATCCTTTGCCAGGAAGCGGGCATCGTCCCGGTGGTCGAGCCCGAAGTGGTGGGCGACGGCGATCCGGGCAACCACTCGCTGGAGCGCTGCGCCGCCGTTACCGGCGACGTGCTGGAAAACACCTTCAAGGAATCGCGCCTTGCTGGCGTCGACCTGGGCGGCATGCTCCTTAAGCCCAACATGGTCCTGCCCGGCGTCAATTCACGCGAACGCCCCACCATCGAGGAAGTCGCCCGCCGCACCGTCGAGGTTCTGCGCGAGCACGTTCCCGCCGCCGTTCCCGGCATCGCCTTCCTGTCCGGCGGCCAGACCGACGAGGAAGCCACCGCTCACCTTTCGGCCATGAACCAGATCCAAGGCAAGCCCTGGCCGCTGACCTTCTCCTATGGCCGCGCCCTCCAGAATGTCGCCCTGCGCACCTGGGCCGGCCGTCGCGAGAACTTCCCCCAGGCCCAGGCCGCCTTCACCCATCGCGCCCACATGAATTCGCTGGCTGCCCTGGGCACCTGGTCCGGCGCACTCGACCGCGCCGCCTGAACCCGCCAACCATGCCGTCCTGTTGCGCGTCCTCCCCGGAGGGCGCGCAATTTCTTTGCGCCCCCTCAAACCATGCCATAATGAAGGCCCCGTCCTCATTGCGCCAAAATGCCGGGGCAAAACCTGCCCCGTCAAACGTTTCGGAAGCCATGCCCCCCCTGCTTTATCTGATCACCCCGCCCGATGCGGATCCCGCCACCTTCCCCGCGCGGCTGATGGCGGTGCTCAACGCTGCCGAATTCTCCGCTCTCCTCGTGGCGCGCGGCACGCTGGACGACGCCACCTATGGCAAGCTCGCCACGGCGGTGATCAACGTGGCCCAGGGCGCCGGCTGTGCCGTGTTGCTCGAGGACGACGTCGCGCTTGCACGCCGCCTGGGCGCTGACGGCGTCCATGTCTCGGGCGATGCGGGCGACCTCCAAGCCGCCGTTGCAGCCCTTAAGCCCAAGCTGATCGTCGGCGCCGGCAACATCAGCTCCCGCCATGACGCCATGACCGCAGGCGAGATGGACATCGATTATGTGATGTTCGGCCCGATCAGCGGAGACGCAGATCCACAGTCGGCCGACCTTGCGCAATGGTGGGCCGAAACCTTTGAAGTTCCCGCCGTCTTCAGCCAGCCCGATGCCAGCGCCGAAACCGTTGATCCGCGCGGCGCCGAGTTTCTCGCCCTCTCGACCAGCCTCTGGAGCGCGCCCGATCCCGCCCGCCTTGCCGGCGCGATCGGCGAAGCCCTGGGTGTGACCTCATGATCAGGCGGCTCGCTCCGCTCGCTCTCGTTGCGCTCCTGAGCGCGGGCGTTGCTGCCCAGGAAGAC
>CAKTFF010000500.1 GCA_934553185.1 uncultured Devosia sp. | reverse complement strand
CTATGGGCGCGTGTGGGCGGCGCGAAGTTTTTGAGCGACGCGGAGAAGCGGGAGATGTTGGGTGTTTAGGCGGCTCGGACTTGGGTATGGCCTGCCAGAAGGCCTCTAACCGAGATGTCTTCGTCGATGGCGGGCCAGTGGATGCCTTCGCCACGTCCGATCAGGCGCCAATCGGCGCGGTCTCTGTCGGATGCATCACGCAGGCGGGGAAACCACTCAACTGGCACGAACAGTTCGCGACCATCGTCGAGCGTAACGTGCAACACGGTTTCCGTGACCACGACGTCAACGGCGAGGGGCTCGGTTCTAAGCGTCAAAGTGGTCATGCCATGCCTTCAGGAACTCTTCTCGGTGGGCGAGCACCAGCCGTCGCACGGTTCCCAGTTCATGGGACCGGACGCGTTGCGATGATGCCAGTTCTACCGGCTCAAGCCAATACTTGGCGAGCTTGTCGCCGAATTCAACATGGATGTGTGGCGGCTCGTCGTTCTCACGGCTGAAGAAAAAGAATCGGTAGCCATCGAGGCGAAGAATTGTCGGCATCGGAAGCCCCCTCATTCATCGGCCTAATTGAACATGGATCAGTTTGCGTTTGGGTCAAAAAGTCGTTGCTCCGGAAGCAAGAGGCTCCGTCGACTAGCGGCATAAAGACCTCCCGATCAGAAGGGAGGTCTCCCTTTAAGGAACCGAAAATGGACGACCTCACCAAGACCGTCATTGAGCGAGGGGATCTGGCGCATTTGGCGCTGTTCTTGTGGGCGAGCGGGGCTTCGGCGCTGCTGGTGTGGAGCTTGCGGGAGATGGCCAAGGTCAATCAGCACTTCAACGACTTCGTGCAGGAGATCGCCAGCGTGAATCGCCTGTTCAGAAAGGAGGATTAAACCCATGAGCAATAAAGCTAATCGCGAACGGGCGCAGCAGCAGTTCCGCCAGTTTGCCTGGAACCTGGCTGGAACCCTGGCCAGCGCCAAGGCGGGGCAGAAGCCGGCGCCGCGGCCGACGGGCAAGCGCTGATGGCGGCTATACCCATTGGCGCCGATGGGCGCTTTTCGGGCTACGCTTCGGTGTTCAATCGTCTCGATAGCGGCGGCGACATCGTCATGCCCGGCGCCTTTACCAGGACGCTGCTCCAGCGGCGGGATCGGATCCGGCTTCTGTTCGGGCACGACCCAAAGGAGCCGGTCGGCACCTGGGAAGCGATCGGCGAGGACAACCATGGCCTGTTTGTTGCCGGCCGGCTGGTTGGCGGCGTGCCGCGGGCCGATGCGCTGCAGCGGCTGATCGAGGGGGGAGCCATCGACGGCCTTTCCATCGGCTTTCGCACCGTGCGGGCGACGCGCGAGGGCGGCAACCGCAAGCTGTGGCAGGTCGAGCTGTTCGAGATTTCCATCGTGACCTTTCCGATGATGGAGGATGCGCGCATCGCGCCCTCAAGGCTTTCCACCGGCGCGGCCATCAGGGCCGCGACCACCACAATCCGCAACCGATAAGGACATTTCGTATGGATTTGACCAGCAACGGCCTTGAAACCAAGGCCGGCGCAGGGAGCGACATTGGCGCGCTCTTTGCCGAATTTTCCTCTGCCTTCGAAGAGTTCAAGCGCACCAATGACCAGCGCCTGGGCGAGATCGAAAAGCGCGGCACGGCCGATGGCTTGCTCGAGGGCAAGCTCGACCGGCTCAATGCCGTGCTCGACGGGCAGAAGGCAGCTATGGACCGTGCCGTGGCCGAGCGGGCGCGTCCGCTGCTGGACGGCAAGGGTGCGCAGCCCGACGGCGAATACAAACAAGCTTTCGCCTCCTATGTGAAGCGGGGCGAGGAAAAGGCGCTGTCGGTCGGTGTCAATGCCGATGGCGGCTATGTCGTGCCGCCTGAAACCGAAACCGAAATCACAAGGCTGATGACGGCCGTGTCGCCCATCCGCGCCATTGCCGGGGTGCGCCAGGTGTCGAGCTCGGTTTACAAGCGGCCGGTCTCGCTGACGGGGCCCGCAACGGGCTGGGTGGGCGAAACCGCGGCGCGGCCGACCACCGCCTCCCAGACGCTGGGCGAGCTGACCTATCCGACCACCGAACTCTATGCCATGCCGGCGGCGACCTCGGCCTTTCTCGACGATGCTGCCGTGGATGTGGGGCAGTGGATTGCCGAGGAAGTCAATGCGGCATTTGCGGCGCAGGAAACTACGGCTTTCGTGCTCGGCAATGGCGTCAACAAGCCCACGGGTTTCCTCGCGGCGCCCACGGTGGC
>CAKTFF010000499.1 GCA_934553185.1 uncultured Devosia sp. | reverse complement strand
CCGGTGGTGCTGTGCTCGGTCGATTACGCCCCGATTTCCGGCCATTTCTCCTCGTCGGAGATCACCAGCTACCTGGCGGATAGCGACCGCATCATCATCTGGTATGCCCCGCTGGGCGAAACGGCGTTCTTCGTGCCCTATCGCGTGCTGCTGGGCACCAATATGGGCGATCTGTCCATGGTGCTGACCGACCTGCAGTTCTAGAGAATCCCCAAGCTGGAACTGGAATCCAGCCTGGCCTGTCGCGGATCTTACTTCTGCCGCGGCTGCTGGAGGTCGCTGCCGGGAACGGCCTCGCGGTCGCGATGCGCCAGAACGGCCTCCAACAGCGTGCGGGCGGCATTGCGCACTTCGCCCTGCATGGCCAGGTCCTTGTCCAGCGAGTCGTGGCTGGTGGCATAGGGTTCCCAATAGCCGATATAGCGGTCGAGTTCGGCATGGGGGCCGGCCGGGGCCAGTTCCATGAACTTGAGCCAGTCGGAAATGGAGCGGCGCACATCCTTGGTGCCTTCCACATCGCCATGGACGATCACGGAAAACAGCCGCCCTTTGAGGTGGCGGGGATAGTCCCATCCATCCAGTTCGATCTGCTTGGCCAGTTGCGCCTTCTTGCCGTGGGTCAGCGTCGGGTCCGGGTTGCCGCCATCGGCGCAGACCAGCCGGTCCATCATCGCCTTGAGCGGCGCGCTGACCTGATACCAATTGACCGGCGACACGATCATGATCGCATCGGCGCGCACCCACATGGGATAGATGTCGTTCATCCAGTCCTGCGTCTGACCCAGCGAGTAATTTGGGTAGCAGGAGCACGGCCAATGGCAGAGCGCGGCTGCAGTTGAAAAACACGATTTGCAGGGATGGATGTTGCGCCCGTATTCCGATGTGGTGCGGGAGAGGTCGAGGATTTCGGTATCGAGCCCGCCATCTTGAAGGATCTCGGCGGCCATCTGCACCAAACGGTAGGACTTGCTCATCTCGCCCGGGCAGGTGTGCTCGCTGCGGGTCGAGGCGTTGATCAGCAAGACGCGCTGCGGGCGGTCTCCGCTGTCATAGTCGGCCTGCGCTCGGTCGATCGCCGCTTTTGCCGCAATCCAGTCCTCGGCCAGGTCATAGTCGGGATCGGCATAGCCCGGGCCGGCCTTTTGCGTGCGCGGCGCCTTGCGCGAATGATCATAGGCATCCCAGGCGGCATCGGCGATGCGGGCAAGCTCGCCCTGCAAGGCATCGAAACTGGGATCTATATATTGGCTGAGAAAGCGCGCCTTGAACTCTGTTTCGTCGAGCGTGGGATCGGGCATGCCCTTGCGGGGCTCGGGTGCGGTAAGAACTTTGTTTTGCTGCATGTTTGTCTCCGCTTGGAAGAATGGAGCGCAACGCAGCCGGGTTCCTTGCCCACTGTCTCTTGATGGGACGGTCAACCGGTTTTTGGTGAAAGCCGGACGTGAAGACGGCAGTAAAGCGGCAGCGCAGGTGTTAACGCCCGCTGGGGTGCTCCAATTTGCGCTGGCAAGATGGTGTTGAGATTCGCCCCAAAAGCCGCGTTCTTAACCTTTTGGTCACTGACGTTAGCGGCTCACGGGCGTATTCGGCGCTTTTCCGCTGCGAGGCACCGTCGCTGGTGTTTCTCCGGCGCGCGGCCCACCACAGATCGCGGTGAACAAAGCCGCATTGGTGATTTCGACTTGATTCTGTCCCTGTTCGTTCCCTTTTTGGATGATTGATGAAGAGGGCTGCTCCCAAGGTGGCGTAATTGTCCTAAGAAGGGACAGGTACTCCCCGCCGACATGAGCAGGCCAAAAGGCCGCGAGCGGCATCCTGAAACTCTTCGGATTGCTCGTTTTCGCGGGGGTTTAGCCGCGCTGTTCGAGGCGTTGCACTGTCCCGCAGTGGGACGGTCAACCGGTCCAATGCTTTATTTTGTCCAAGAAACCCCAGCCACGCCGCGTCTTCATGTCTCAAAGGCCGAAATAAGGTGCGGCCAAGGCTGTTCACACCTGCTTAAACTTAGCCCGATTCTGAGCAAAATTAGCATCTTGGTCATAGACCTGAACGGATTTGCGCCGCTTCGGGCACCCTTGAGCGGTGGCCGTGTGCTCCTGGTATGCTTCCCGCCGATAGACCCCTAGCTCTGGTATGAAACAAAGCAGGATTGGCCCCTTGGCGCCGATTCGGCTCCTGTTCGTTCCCGCGCTGTTCTGCCCATTAACGTCGATGCAAATGCGCCGCAGCTTGTGTCCATTAGTGGGACAATGATCCAAGCC
>CAKTFF010000498.1 GCA_934553185.1 uncultured Devosia sp. | reverse complement strand
GATGATTTCGGCACCGGCTACTCGTCCCTGAGCTACCTGTCACGCCTGCCTGTCGACAAGCTCAAGATCGATCAATCCTTCATCCGCGCCCTGCCCGACCCGGGTAGCGAGGCCATCGTGGAAACCATCATGCTCATGGCCAAGCGTCTGGGCAAAGGCGTGGTCGCCGAAGGTGTCGAAACGGCGCAGCAACGCGACTATCTCGCCGCCCTGGGATGCGATGTCGGGCAAGGCTATCTTTTCAGCCGCCCCGCTGCTCCGCTCGACCTTGATCTTCTCGCTCCGGAAGCAGCCGCAGCATAGGACTTCGGAGAGGCTGATGGCCAAACTGCGAAACAGGCGCAACTTGCGCCCAACTCGTTCGTTTGCCCTGCCTCACCGGAGCCCACCATCGTGTCGAACACCACCACCTCCACCGGCGGACATGGCAGAAGCGCCGACGCCCCCCAGCAAATCCCCGCAGCCGGCTGGAAAGATGTGTTCTGGCGCACCTACCACGAGTTCAACGATGATCGGGTGACCCTGATCGCGGCTGCAGTAACCTACTACCTGCTGCTGTCGCTGTTCCCGACGCTCACCGCCTTTGTTTCCATCTATGGTCTGTTCACCGACCCAGCCACGGTTGCCGAACACGTCAACATGCTCGCCTCCGTGGTTCCGGAGGGGGGCATGGAGATCATCAACGAACAGCTCACGCGCCTGACCACGGCCGGCGAAACCACCCTCGGCTTCGCTTTGTTGATCTCGGTGGCCGTCGCACTGTGGAGCGCCAGCTCGGGCGTCAAGACGATGTTTGAAGCCATGAACATCGCCTATGACGAAAAAGAAGAACGCAATTTCTTTGTCCTCAACGGCACGGCGCTCGCTTTCACCATCGGCGGCATCATTGGCGCTATCCTGATGATCGGCGCCGCGGTGCTGGTTCCGGCTATCCTGCAGTTCGTTGGTCTGGGTGCAGGCTTTGAATGGCTGCTGCGCATCGGTTCCTATGTGCTTCTAGCCGCTGTGCTGCTGCTTGGTCTCGCCACCCTCTACCGCTTTGGACCTAGCCGCCAGCAGGCCAAATGGCGCTGGGTATCGCCTGGGGCGATCCTCGCAACGATCATTGTCATCGTCGTGTCGCTGCTGTTTTCCTGGTACGCCTCCAACTTCGGCAATTATGACAAGACCTATGGTTCGTTGGGGGGTCTGATCGCCCTGCTGACCTGGATGTGGATCAGCGTCACGGCTGTGATCATCGGCGCTGAACTGAACTCCGAAGCCGAACGGCAAACCCGTCGCGACTCCACCGCCGGCGCGGACTCGCCCATGGGCCAGCGCAATGCCAACGCTGCCGACACCGTCGGTGAAACCGCCGACGATCAAAGCCGCGAAAACAACGATTTTGCCGGTAAGAGCGCCGAGTGGATGGCCGGCTACCATGCAGCACGCGACCGCTTCAACCCACGCCGCCAGCACTCCCTCGGTGCTTTGGCTGTTGCCCTACCCGCTTCGCTGGCCCTCTCAGCGCTGCGTCGTCGCAAGTAGAGCCATGCCGCGACGGGCCTGTGTTTCGACACAGGCCCACTTGCCCCGCCTTGAACGAGCAATTGCCGACTAATCGTTGGCCAAACCAGCAGCATCCTCGAGCAGCCTGACAAGCTGTTCGCCAGCCTCGTCCAGGCCACCAGAATTATCGATGCGGATCGTGCTGGCAGGCAGGGTAGTGTCGACCCTGCCCTGCGCTAGACGCCTTGCCACGGTGTGCGGTGTTTCCCGGCCTCTTGCCAGCAATCGCTGCTCCAGCACATGCCGATCTGCCGTGACCAGCACCACCACCGCCTCGGGATAGCGCTCCATCGCTGCCGGCACCACGCGCCGCGACAGGTTGGCGACC
This sequence comes from uncultured Devosia sp., assembly GCA_934553185.1. GTDB lineage: Bacteria > Pseudomonadota > Alphaproteobacteria > Rhizobiales > Devosiaceae > Devosia. The sequence goes on along the minus strand of CAKTFF010000498.1, from coordinate 388 downwards.
ACCACCTTGCCGTCAGCCAGATCGGCCTCAAACTCCCTCGGCAGACCATATCGCAACCCATGGGCATCCCAGTGCAACGCGAACTGGCCCGCGCGTTCCATATCCGCAAAGCTCGCTAAGTCCACGCTTAGGTGGTCTTCGCTGTCGCAATCGGCTTCCCTTGTCACCACCCGGCGAACAAACGCAATGCGCCCGCTGGCGGCCAAACGGTCTCGGGCATAGGTGATCAGGCTGTCCTTGCCCACGCCGCTCGGGCCGACAATGGCGACAAAGGTGCCGCTCATAGGACCCGGCGCCCTTGCCGCCAAACCGACAGCACCACCGGAATACCATCATCCACCCGCAGATGGACGAGATCAGCCCGCTTGCCGACAGCGATCTCTCCCCG
>CAKTFF010000497.1 GCA_934553185.1 uncultured Devosia sp. | reverse complement strand
GTTTTCGGCCGAAGCCAGCAGCACGTAGATGCCCGCCAACTCGGCCGGCTGGCCCGCACGACCCATTGGCGTGTCGGAACCGAACTGCGGCAGATCTGCCGGCAACTGTCCGCCGCTTGGCTGCAATGGCGTCCAGATCGGACCTGGAGCAACACCATTGACGCGGATGCCCTTCGGCGCCAGCTGTTTGGCCAGGCTCTGCACGAAGTTGCGGTTGCACGCTTTCGTCATGGCATAATCCATGATCGTTTCCGGCGGATCATAAGCAACCACGGATGTCGTGATGATGATCGACGAACCGGGGTTGAGGTGCTGAAGCGCGGCCTTGGTCAGCCAGAACATGGCATAAACGTTGGTCTTGAAGGTCGCGTCGAAATCTTCGTCCGAGATGTCCTCGAGCGTTTCACGCGCCTGCTGGCGAGCCGCGTTGCTGACGAAGATATCGAGCCCGCCGAGTTCACGCGCGGCATCCGCAACGAGCCTGTTGCAGAACTCGCGATCCTTGAGGTCGCCCGGGATCGCTACGGCCTTACGGCCTTCCGCTTCGATCAGCGCAACAACTTCCCTGGCATCTGGTTCTTCAGCCGGCAGGTAGTTGATGGCAACATCGGCACCTTCGCGGGCATAAGCGATTGCCGCGGCACGGCCCATGCCGGAGTCGCCGCCGGTGATCAGCGCCTTCCGGCCGGCAAGCCGTCCGGAGCCCTTGTAGCTTTCTTCGCCATGGTCCGGCTTCGGATCCATTTGGCTGGCCAGACCCGGCCATTCCTGGGTTTGCGCAGGATATGGCGGCTTGGGATATTTCGTGGTCGGGTCCTGCAATGGCTGAGCGGCCGTTGCAGTCGTAGCGGGCTTTGCGGCGCCACCGCTCTCCTGTGCGCTCGCCCGGCTCGCAAAAGCCGTAACGAGGCCGGCAGACATGCCGCCAACAAGGAGACGCCGCGATTGATCGGCGTTGTCGGATTTCATCAGGTTTCCAATCTTGTGTGAGATCGCACCCGGCTAAGACCCAGGACGGCCAGGTGTTCCGCGATCACGGGAAACTTTACCAACTTCATAGAGGTTTGCTTAGCTACCTATGGAACAGCTGCGCCCTCTAAATGATTGGGACTTCGCGAGAAGCAGCCGACCTACGCGAGCTGCTTTTTGCTCGACGCAAATTCAGGAGCGCTTCCATGGCCGAAACTGTTGCTGACTTCATCTGGAAGCGACTGCAGACCTGGGGCGTTCGTCGCGTGTTCGGTTATCCTGGCGATGGCATCGGCGGCTTGATTAGCGCCTTGGCGCGAACGGAAGGTGCAATCGACTTCGTGCAAGTCAGGCACGAGGAAATGGCTGGCTTGATGGCGAGTGCCACTGCCAAGTTCACCGGCGAAGTCGGCGTGTGCATCGCGACGTCCGGGCCTGGGGCGATCCACCTGCTGAACGGTCTTTATGATGCCAAGGGCGATCACCAGCCGGTGGTGGCGCTGATCGGCCAGCAGGCACGGAGCGCGATCGGCTCGAGTTATCAGCAGGATCTCGACCTGCAATCGCTGTTCAAGGATGTGGCCAGCGCCTTTATCGCAACAGCCTTTACACCCGAACAGGTGCCGCATCTCATCGATCGCGCTTATCGCATCGCCAAGGCAGAGCGAAAGGTCACCTGCGTGATCCTCCCCAACGATCTGCAAATGGAGCCAATGAAGCAGCCGACGATGGCGCATGGCATGACCCATTCCGGCCCAGGCATCGACCTTTCACCGGTTGTGCCGGACCAAGCGGAACTTCGCCGCGCCGCCGACGTGCTAAATGCCGGTAAAAAGGTCGCGATGCTGGTTGGTGCCGGTGCTCTGGGTGCAAGCGAGGCCTTGCTGGCGGTGGCCGACAAGCTCGGTGCCGGCGTCGCCAAAGCGCTGCTTGGCAAGGCCGTTTTGTCCGATGACGTGCCATTCTGCACCGGCTCCATAGGCCTGCTCGGTACCAAGGCGAGCTGGAAGCTCATGCAGGAATGCGACACGCTGTTGATGGTCGGGTCCGGCTTTCCTTACACCGAGTTTTTGCCGAAGCCTGGCCAAGCCCGCGGTGTGCAGATCGACATCCAAGCGGGCATGCTTGGTTTGCGCTACCCAATGGAGGTCAATCTCCTCAGCGACGCCCGCGCCACGCTGCAAGCCCTGTTGCCGCTGCTTGACCACAAGCAGGACCGTAGCTGGCAGGACCAGATCCGCGAGGACACTAGGGAAAGCTGGGCACAAACGCATGAAGCAGCGATGGTGGAGGCT
>CAKTFF010000496.1 GCA_934553185.1 uncultured Devosia sp. | reverse complement strand
CGCGGTCAGGCCGGCTCGCTTGCCTTGCGATTGCGCCTGATGCGCTCCGCCAGCAGGGCGATGTCGTCGGCGAACTTGGCTGTTCCTTCTTCTGTGTGTTCCGGCCAGGAGCCGAATTTGCATAGCAACGGCACGAAGAGCTCAAGCTCCTCGGCGTCCCATTGGCCGAGAAAATCCCCCATGACGAGGAATTTATAGGCCCGTACCGCCTCGACGATCGTGCGGCCAGCGTCGGTGAGTTCGATGATCGTGCGCCGCGCATCGGCCTGGCTGACGGCACGGCGGGCATAGCCCATATCCACCATTTCGCTGACCACGCGGCTGGCGCGGGACGGGTCGATCGCCAGCCGTTCGGCGACCGAAGCCACCATGGTTTCTCCCCCCGCCATTTCGCCGAATTCGTCCACCGGCGCCTCAATAGCGAACAGCACATCGAGCTGCGCTAGATCGATGCCAATATCGAGATCGATCAGTGCCTTGTGCCCCAGTTCACGCTTCATCGCCCGACGGCGCCAGTTCTGCATCAGCGCATCGATCCGCACCACGGCATCAAGCGTTGCCTGGGCAATGCCGGCCTTGCGCAGCAACTGATTTATGTTGGCGTCCGAACCGTTCTCGATCATGGCAGTTAGCTCCGCATCGCATGCGTGAAGCAATTACATGCCATTGACATGCACTTGCGCCGGGCAGATATAAGGATCAATCGAACGCGCCGCAAGTCGCCCTCAATGGGCCCGTGGCTGAAGGATCAATCCATGTCTTTATCCACCCAAACAGCGGCAGAGCCGCAAGAACAATCTGTTCGCCTGATCATCAGCGCCGTCGCTGTGACGCTGCTGCTGGCCTCGCTGGGCCAAACCATCGTGTCCACCGCGCTCCCCACCATTGTGAGCGAACTGGGCGGGCTTGAACACCTTACCTGGGTGGTGATCGCTTATCTGCTGAGCTCAACGGTGGTTGCACCCATCTATGGCAAGCTGGGTGACCTTTATGGCCGCAAGATCGTGCTGCAGGTTGCCATCGTGATCTTTCTGATCGGTGCCGGGCTTTCAGCGATGGCGTCAAGCATGACCTTTTTGATCATCGCCCGCACCGTGCAGGGACTAGGCGGTGGCGGCCTTATGGTCGTGGCCATGACCGTGGTTGCCGACGTGATCCCACCGCGCCAGCGCGGCAAGATCCAGGGCGTGTTCGGCGCCGTGTTCGGTGTCGCCACCGTGGTCGGCCCGCTGCTGGGCGGCTTCATTGTTGAGCATCTGAGCTGGCACTGGATTTTCCTGATCAACCTGCCATTGGGCATTTTGGCGCTGGCCGTGATCGGCTTTGCTCTCAAGCCGAAGACCGACCGCGTTGCCCACAAGATCGATTACATGGGCTTCGTGTTGCTCACCGCAGCTTTGTCGGCCTTTGTTCTTGCCACGAGCCTCGGCGGCAATACATTCCCGTGGTTTTCGGTGCAGATCATCGGGCTCGTGGCCCTGTCGATCGGCGCGGTCGCTGCCTTCATCTGGGTTGAAAAGCACGCCGCCGAACCTGTTTTGCCGCTTGAGCTCTTCCGCAACAACACCTTTGTTGTCACCAATGCAGTGGGCTTTCTGGTCGGCATGGCGATGTTCGGCTCCATCACCTTCCTGCCGCTTTACCTTCAGGTGGCCAAGGGCGTTTCCCCGACCAATTCAGCGCTTCAGCTTCTGCCCATGATGGTGGGTCTGATCGGTGCGTCGACCTTGTCGGGCTTTGTGATGAGCAAGACCGGCCGCTACAAAATCCTTCCCACTTTGGCGACAACTGTGCTGTTTGTTGGCATGACCCTGCTCGGTGCCATGCAGATCTCGACGCCCGACTGGCAGATCGCGCTCTATATGTTCCTTGTTGGTGTCGGCATCGGCCCGGTCAACAGCGTCGGTGTGACGGCAACACAAAATGCGGTGCCGCGCGCTCTGGTCGGCGTTGCGACTGCGGGCAATACGCTGTTCCGCCAGATCGGCGGCTCGATCGGCGTGTCGGTTTTTGGCGCGATCTTTTCCAGCAATCTCGCGTCCCAGCTTGGCGGCGAAGCGCCAACCGGTGGCGGCGCCTTCAACGCCCAGGCTGTACAGGCGCTTCCCGAAGAAGCGCGCAGACAGGTGGTGGAGGGCTTTGCCGCCGCGCTCCACCCGGTGTTTCTGACCGCCGCTGGTGCTGCGGTGCTGGCCTTCGGCCTGTCCCTGCTGTTGCGCGAACTTCCGCTGGCCAACACCCTTCGCAAGGAACCCGAAGCCGAACTGGC
>CAKTFF010000495.1 GCA_934553185.1 uncultured Devosia sp. | reverse complement strand
GGGCAGTTGCACAACCTCGAGCCGGGTCTGGCTCTGGAAGTAGCCCACATTGATGGTCTGCGTATCAGTGTTGAGCGCTTCCTGGCCCTTTTTGCGCAGGAAGCTCGATTCGAGGCGCATGGACTGCCCAAGCTCATCGTTTTGCGCGGTGCACACTTCGTGAATGAACTGGTTGCCCATGGGCTTTTCGCCATTCTGTGGCGGAAGGTTTTCGCATTGCTGTTTCCAGCTGCCGAAGCGCCCCTTGAGATTGCGGGCCAGGGTCACGGCGACGCGACGCTCGCGAGTCGTTACGCGCTCATCAGTGACAACGCGGATGCCGCGGACGATGGCGTCATCGTCGATCAGAACGGAGACGATAACGGGGTGGGCATAGATCGATGTGCCGCCCTGAAGCACCTTGTATTCAGCTTCCTGAGCCTTGGCGAGGTAGTCAATTTCGTCGTCGTTCTCGAAATAGACTTCGTGAAGGCCGGAGGGTTCAGCGGGGCATTGCATGAAATCGGCAAAGCCGCCCGGCAAGCTCGTCGAGGGTGGACCACCATTGGTGCCGCAGGAAATGTCGACCACTTCCATGGCCGGGATCTGGGACACAGGCTGGCCCATCTCCACGTCCCAGATCGAATAAACGGGCGCAAGTGCAGGATCAAACTGCCCGAAAGCTGCCTGGGCCACCAGTCCCAGCGTTCCCAAACCCAACAGAAATGATCCTGCCTTGCGCATGTGGCTAGTCCAGCCCGACGCAGATTTTGTCGGCGCTGGCGCCGTAATAGTCCTGGCACTGGGCGAGAGTCGTTTCGCCTGCGCCCTGGATGTGGGTCTGGATATAGGCGACAAGATTGATCATGTCCGCAGGGCGGATCGACTTGCCCTTGCGCGGGGCTTCGCCGCCCTCGAAATCTGCCGCCATCTGGCCGTAGCAGACGTCTGGGTCCTTGTAGGCCTGGTTGTTGTGGTAGGGCATGGGGGTGCCGGGAATGCCGCAGGCAATCACGTCCAGAAAGGTCTGGGTGTCCAACTGGCTTTCGCGCAGCTTGGCTGCATTGCCTTCGGAGCGTGGGTTCTTGCCCATGCCATCGCCGTCCCAGCCATGGCAACTGAGGCAAACGCCGATGCGATTGTAAACGTCATGGCCTTTTTCGATGTCGGCGCCTTCAAGCAGGGTGACATCCATGTATTCGGTGACCGGATAGCCCATGAAGTCGCCAGCGGGTGCTGCGGCGGTGTCTGATTGTGCGCTGGTGGGCGCGGAGGCGATCAGCAGGGGAGCAGCGATCAGCATGGCGCCGGCTGCGTTGAACAATTTGCGAGAGAATGACGACATCTTGGGTCCAATTGTTGCGAAGGCCACCGGGCCTAAGGCCCGATGGCTCAGGTGTTCAGAAGGGCCCTAGAGAGCGAAGACGTAGAGCATGTTGGCCGTCGACTTGGTTTCCAGCTCAGGGTAGCCAAAGGCCGCGATGGAGATGCCGCCGCCGGCCACAGCGATAAACTGCTTGCCATCGACTTCGAAGGAGATCGGCGGCGCTTGGAACGGCGTGCCGACATTCATGCTCCACTTTTCTTCCAGGGTCTTGCTGTCGTAGGCGCCAAAGGTGCCGTCCAGTTCACCGGTCCAGAGCAGGCCGGGGCTGAGCATCACGCCAGCATAGTTGGGGTAGGGACGTTCCACCTTGACGGTTTGTTCGCCAGTGGTGACGTCGAAGCCGAAGATCGAGCCCGTCTGCAGACCAGCGGCGGCAGCCGAACCGCCGGTGAAGGTCGATGCACCCTGGGGCACATCCTCAGGAGCGACTTCTTCAACCGTGAGTTCTGAGCAGCCTTCGATGCCGGCACCGTAGGCCATGCCGGTGGTCGGATCGTAGGCTGTCGGCCAGAAGTTCACGCCGCCCTGGATGTTGGGGCAGGTTTCGATCGACTCACCGCCACGACGTGAGGCGCCAGCGGCATATTCCTGCAGCGACTTGGTGCTGTCATATTCCATCGGCTTGCCGGTCTTGGGGTCGATGCCGGCAGTCCAGTTGACCTTGTTGACATAGGGGCTGGCATTGATGAACGAGCCGTTGGAGCGGTCCAGCGTGTAGAAAATGCCGTTCCGGCCAAAGTGCGCCAGAACCTTGCGGTCTTCACCATCAACCGTGGTGTCGAGCAGAAGCTGGCTGCCCACTTCGTCATAGTCCATGTAGTCGCCAGGCGTGTACTGGAAGTGCCACTTCAGCTCGCCCGTATCGGCATCAAGCGCGACGGAGGAGTTGGAGAAGAGGTTGTCGCC
>CAKTFF010000494.1 GCA_934553185.1 uncultured Devosia sp. | reverse complement strand
CCGATGGGTCGCTTGTGGAATTGCAGGTCGATTATGAGGCGATCCCGACCGACTACCGCATACTGATCAGGGCTGAGCTGCTGGAGCCGCCCCCGGTCGGCCTTGGCCGGGAGCCCACACCTGACGAGATAGTCGACTACTACAAGGCTTACCTCCTCGAATAAGGCACGCGCCTCACCAACACATTGCCGGGTTGCTCATGAAAACCTCTGCTGATTTCTCCGACTTCATGTCACGTCGCCGGCTCCAGGGTATCGGAACGGTCCAGCAACTGCTCGCATCCACCGCAGGAAGCCACGATGAGTTCGCATCGAACCTGACGCTCGCCCGCAACTTTGGAAATGAGATGGGCATCGCGACGCCGCCCACGTCGATGGTCGGCAACAACCGCTCGATTTTCGAGCGAGCTATCGCCGAGCGTCGGAACGAAAGGATACTGCTCAACTCCCCGAGGCTAACGGGTTGGCTCCGCACTCCCGAAAATGCACAGCTCGCTGGGGACGACCTTGAAGGGCTTGGTATGTGGGAAGCCACGCTCAACATGGGAAATCGAGCACTCGCACGCGCTCAAGAGGCGACATCGGGTGCGGCGCTGGTGGAGTTTGCCCAGGCGGCTCAGGATCAGGGTAAGTCCTACAACGAAATTCTTGCGACGACTGCATCCGTTGATCCCATGCAGGCAAAGCTCGCTGAACTGCTCGGCGTAGACGCGCCGTCGGCTGCTCCAACCGTTTCTGTGGGCGACATGCTTAGTGCAGGCCAACGCCTGGTCAACAGCCAGATGACAGACCTGGCCGGAGTGGATGCCGAGCAGCTTGCGAAAGACTATGCGGCCAGCGTCGTGCAGGCACGCGAATGGTTTGCCAATAACCCGGCGCCTGATACCGAGTTCGCGCGCACTTTCTTTGCCGGGGACGGTAGCATCGAGCAGACCGCGCAGAACTTCGCTGCCGGCGTCGTTAAAGACCCGATCGGCATGCTGACCTGGGCTGCTAATGCGGTCGGTGAAAATGCAGTTACGCTTATCCCAGCCGTCGCCGTGGGCGCTGTCACAGCCAACCCGTTTGCAGGCGCTGCCACCTCTTTCGGGTCCACCTACAAGGTGGAAAGCGCTCTCTCTGCGGTCGAGTATTTCAACGAGAAGGGCGTCGATCTTTCCAGCCCGGATGGCGTGGCGCAACTTCTAAGCGATCCTGAACTGCTGCGTGACGCCGCCCAGCGCGGCCACACGCGAGGTTTGGTGGTCGGGGCATTTGAAGCGCTTGGCATCGGGCTGCTTGGGCACGCCATCTTGGCCAACCCGATTGCGGATGTGGTTTTACAGTCGGTCAATCAGGCAATCCTGGGCTCGACAGGCGAAGCAGCGGCGCGTGTAGCTTCTGGCCAGGAGATGGATTTTCGCGAAGTGCTGGCCGAAGGGCTGGCCGGCATGGCCACTTTGCCGCTCGATTTGGGCGCAGCTGGCCAACGCATTGCAATCGACACCCAGCGAGCCGACGCCGCACCCGCCACCACCGAAGTCCTCACCGACATTGCCGCCCAGGCAACTGCATCGGTCACTCGCAACCGAAGCCCGGACGTGTTCCGCAACTTCATCCAGACGGTGACCGCCAACGGCGGCCGCGAGAACCTGTTCGTGCCTGCCGACGCCTTCACCGAATATTTTCAGTCCGCCGGCATCGACCCGTTTGAGCTTGCCGAGCAGCTTACTGGCATGGGTCAAGCGGATTTGCAGACCGCGATTGAGACTGGCGGTTCGGTCAAAATCCCGACGGCGACCTGGGCCGCAGATCTGGCCGGCTCCGGGCACGACGAGTTTATCATTGAAAACTCCGCATTCAGCCCCGATGCAATGACAGCTTCGCAGGCCGCTGAATTCGAAGCGGTCAAGAACGAACTGCTTGCCGAGGCATGGCAGCAGGCTGAGGCCGTGCGGCAGGATGCTGAGAGCCTGCGCGCAGTCTATGACCAGGAGCTTGAGCAGGTCGTGGGCGCTCTGCGTGCGGCTGGCCGGTCAACAGACGTCGCCAATGCTGAGGCACTGCCGCTGGTGGCTTTCCGGCGCACCATGGCCGAACGAATGGGCCTGACGCCCGACGAGTTTGCTGCTCGCTACCCGCTGCCCGAGGTGCGTGGCGAGCGCCCCGAAGGCTTGGATCCCAAGAATGTGGATGCGCTGACCCGGACGCTGGCTGAGGCGCGGTCGCGGCGCACCTCGGCCGCACGGCGTCGTCGGTCAAGTCCAAGGCCCAGGAGCTCGGCGTGTCCCTCTGCCGCG
>CAKTFF010000493.1 GCA_934553185.1 uncultured Devosia sp. | reverse complement strand
GGATTATGGCGATAAGGTCTCCGCCGAGGACAAGACGGCCATTGAAACCGCTGTGTCCGAGCTCCGCTCGGTGCTGGACGGCGACAATGCCGAGCTGATCGGTGAAAAGACGGAAGCGCTGGCTCAGGCCTCGATGAAGCTGGGCGAGGCCATGTACAAGGCCTCCCAGGCTGAAGCCGAAGCCAAGGCCAATGGCACCGCTGACGACAGCGACGATGACGTGGTCGATGCCGACTTCGAAGAGGTCAAGGACGACAACAGCCAGAAGTCCGCGTAAGCCCTTCTGCTTGTTTCAAAGGGGGTCCGGCGCAAGCTGGGCCCTTTTTCACATGCCTCCCCCCGACGCTCTCTGTTCCACGTGAATCACTGCCAGGCGCCACCCAAGCCTATGCAGCTGATGCCGGGCTGCTGCTGCAGGCTGCCCCTTGCGGGTCCAGCCAGCCATCGCCATCTAGAACGGGCTTGGGGTTCACAGATTTTTCTGCCAAACGGGCGCGACAGCCGCGACCGGCAGCGCATTGGAGTAAACAGCTTTGGCCAAACGCGATTTCTACGAAGTGCTCGGCGTCCAGAAGGGTGCCGACGACGCGGCGCTGAAAAGTGCCTATCGCAAGCTGGCCATGCAGCATCACCCCGACCGCAATCCCGGGAACGCCGAGGCCGAAGCCAAGTTCAAGGAAATCAACGAGGCTTATGATACGCTAAAGGACGGCCAGAAGCGCGCCGCCTATGACCGCTTCGGTCATGCCGCCTTTGAGAATGGCGGCGGACGCGGCGGGCAGGGCTTCGGGCCCGAGTTTAGCTCCTCCATGAGCGATATCTTTGAGGACATCTTTGGCGACTTCATGGGCGGCGGTGGCCGCCGTGGCGGTGGCGCCAGCTCCTCCAAGCTGCGCGGCAGTGACCTGCGCTACAATCTTGAAATCTCGCTGGAAGAAAGCTTTGAGGGCCGCACCGTCGAGATCGACGTGCCGACCCTTGCCACCTGCGAGACCTGCGATGGCTCGGGCGCCAAGCCGGGCACCGGCACCCATACCTGCCGGCAGTGCAATGGCCACGGCAAAGTTCGTGCGGCGCAGGGCTTCTTCACCATCGAGCGCACCTGCCCTGTGTGCCAGGGCCGTGGGCAGATGATGGACCAGCCCTGCACCGATTGCGGTGGCCAGGGCCGCCGCCAGCAGAGCCGTACGCTCTCGGTCGACATTCCCAAGGGCATCGAAGACGGCACCCGCATCCGCCTTGCCGATGAAGGCGAGGCCGGCGTTCGTGGTGGCCCGCCGGGCGATCTTTATATCTTCATCTCGCTCAAGCCTCACCAGCTGTTCCAGCGCGATGGCGCCGACCTTTATGCCCGCGTGCCCATCTCCATGACCACGGCAGCTTTGGGCGGCGAGTTCGAGGTGCCGACGCTCGACAGCGCCCGCGCTAAGGTTAAGGTGCCCACCGGCACCCAGCCGGGCCAGCGCGTCCGCCTCAAGGGCAAGGGCATGCCGGTCCTGCGGAGCAAGGATGTCGGGGATCTCTATGTCCAGCTCGACATCGAGACCCCGCAAAACCTCTCCCGCAAGCAGCGCGAATTGCTGGAAGAATTTGCGCGTCTGGAAACCAGCGAAACCAGCCCCAATTCGGGTGGCTTCTTCGACAAGCTCAAGAAGATGTTCGAGGCCTAAGAGATTGGCGTGGCGATCTCCGCCGCGTCCAGCTCCTTTGACAGAGCCTTGATGGCTGCCTTTGCAGCGGCTTCGACGCCGTCCAAAGCAGTGCCGAACGGCACTTCAAGGCCCAGCCGCTTACCCGGATCGTCCTCCCAGACATAGGAAACGAAGGATTTCCTCGCCACGAGATCGTGGCTGAGATGGGTAATCGTAAGCCGTGACGCCATGGGACTTCTCCGTTTGCGAAGCAAACCTAGGCCATTCGCTATGGCAGCGGCAACTGCTTGCGATCACCCATGGCGCTTAAGCGCTGGGCACCTTGCTCATGTCCATGCAAAAATACTCCCACACATGGCCGTCGATATCGGCGATGGCGCGCGAGTACATGAAGCTCATGTCCTGCGCCGGCCGGTATTCGCTGCCACCGGCCGCAAGTCCGGCTTGGGCAATCGCATCCACCGCCGCTCTGTCGTCCAGCGACAGCGCATAAAGCGCCTGCTTGCTGCTTTGAGCATCGCCAATGGGAAGCGGGGAAAACTGCGCGAATTTGTCATGGGTCAGCACCATCACAGAGATGGTGTCGCTGATGACGATGCAGGCAGCCGTGTCGTCAGTGAACTGCGGAT
>CAKTFF010000492.1 GCA_934553185.1 uncultured Devosia sp. | reverse complement strand
GACACATAGTGGAGCGGGATCTCGCTGGGATAATAAGCGATATAGCCGCCTGCCGAGAGACACAGCGCATTGGACTGCGTGCGCTTGAACACGTCCACCCAGAAATCGGGATTGTAGCGTTGCGGATCGTCTTCGACAAAGGTGAGCTGGGTCCAGCGCGTGGCGGTCTTGAACCAATCGGATGAGCGCAAAGGGCTGGCCACGATGGGGCTGTCGTCGAGCTTGAGCATCGGAAAACGTCCGGGAGATGAGTGGGCGCGAGGGGCACACTGGCGACTGATGCCGCCAGTGTGAAGCTGAGCCTGGGAGGAAGGATCAGCTGATGAAATATTGTTCCGGATTGGTGGGCGCCGGGGTTGGATAACCCCAGGAGTTCGGCATGGTTTCGCGCACGTTCTTGATGCGGTTGGACACCACGCCATAGCCGTTGAGCGGCAGGGTCACGCCGAACACATAGAACTCGTCGGCTGCGATCTGGATGATCTCCTTCATCAGTTCCTGCTGACGTGCCTGATCGCCGGTCTGGCGGACCTCGTTGTAAAGGTCGAACTGGCGCTTGGTGGCTTCGGGCGGCTCAACCGCATCGACCGACTGAGGGTCGTTGTACCAGATCTGCCAGCCCTTGGCGTAGAAGGCTTCGGTTGTGTTGGGGAAGAAGTAGCGCGGATCAAGGATGGCCGAGATGCCGCTATTGCCGCCGAACTTGTGCACCGTGGCGTCGTATTCGCCACCCTGGCGGACACGCACTTCCCACAAGGAGCGGTCCATGGTGCGCATCTGGGCGTCGATGCCGACCGTGCGCAGCATGGGCAGAACCAGCTGGAAGCTGTCCACGAAGACCTGGCGGACCTGGTCGATCTCGAAGATCATGGTCAGCCGCTGCCCATTGTCCATCAGCCGGTAGCCCTCGCCATCCTTGCTGGGGATAATGCCATCCAGGATTTCGTTGGCCTTGGCGACATCGAACTCGATATACTGGGTGGCCAGTTGCTCGTTGTAGAGCGGGTCTTCCGGACGGATGGACGGCTGCGCCGGAGCGCCCTGCCCAATCAGCACCGTGTCGATGATCGCCTGCCGGTCGATGGCATGGCTCATGGCGATACGGAAATCCTTGTTCTGGAAAAGAGCCCGCTTGGTTTCGTCGGGATGGGTCAGATTGAGCTGGAACACCATCTCGTTAGGCTCGGTCGACGTAGTCGTATAGAACCCGTAATTGCCCGCAGCCTGTCCATCGTAGAGCACGGCGCGATTGGCAGGCGTGGCGATCCACTGGTCGATGACATCGATCTCGCCCTGCAGCGCCTTGAGCAGCAGCACTTCATTGTCGGCAACCACGGCATAGGTGACCCGGTCGATATAGGGGAGTTGGTTACCCTGCGTGTCGACCTTGAAGTAGAAGGGGTTGCGATCGGAAATGGCGTATTCCGCAGACTCGCCCAGCGGCTGCATGACCTTCCAGCCGTAAAGGGTGGGCATATCCTTGTTCTTGAAGATTTCGCCATCAACCGAGATGCCGCTCTTGATCTGGAACAGCTGAACCCAGCCAGTCAGGCCCTGGTCCTTGGCCAACTGGTCAGCGTCGGGATTGTACTTGATGTGGAACTGCTCAAGGTAATGGCGCGGCGTGCGCGTTGTGCGATCATCATTCGCCCAAGCAAGGCGTAGCGGCAGCAGGCCATTGGGCTGAGAGAAAACGATGCGGAACGTGGTTGCATCCACCTTTTCGAACACGGCCTGATCGCCATTGGGCGAGCGCAGGTGCCCCTGTGGCGTGGGGGTCAGTTCGAGATTCATCATCACGTCCTCATAGAAAAACATGATGTCGTCGGTGGTGAAGGGCTGGCCGTCGGACCACTTGTGGCCCTCGCGCAGCTTGAATGTATAGGCCGATGCGTCCTCATTGGGCTCGTAGCTTTCCGCCACATTGGGAACGACGCCGGTGAAATCGGGGGTGTAGCGCACCAGCGGCTCATAGCCCTGATAGCGGTGCATCATGTTGAGCGAGCCGCCCCCAACCAGGGCCGTGCGCAGGTCGCCGCCATACTGGCCGACGCTCTGATAAGGCTCAACCACCATGGGGTTGTGCGGCAGGCGCTCGGCCACCGGCGGCAGCGTGCCGGCAGCAACAGCTTCCGCCAGGGCCGGAGCTTCAGCGGGCGCCACCTGGGCCCATGCAGGAATAGCTGGCAACAAGAGCGCCGCACCGGTGGCGGCAAGAAAAGTCCGGCGGGAAATGCTGGTCATCGTGTTCCTCCAAGCTCGGCGCACTTGCGGCGCTCTT
>CAKTFF010000491.1 GCA_934553185.1 uncultured Devosia sp. | reverse complement strand
GCGGCCATGAACGGCATCGCGCTTCATGGCGGGCTGATCCCCTATGGCGGCACCTTCATGGTCTTCACCGACTATGCCCGCCCGGCCATCCGCCTCTCGGCGCTGATGGAACAGCGCGTTGTTTATGTGATGACCCACGATTCCATTGGCCTCGGCGAAGACGGCCCCACCCACCAGCCGATCGAGCATCTGGCGGCCCTCCGCGCCATCCCCAATCTCAACGTCTTCCGCCCCGCCGACGCGGTGGAAGCGCTCGAATGCTGGCAGCTCGCCCTCGAAACCCAGGACGCGCCGTCGCTGCTTGCCCTGTCGCGCCAGAACCTGCCCACCGTGCGCAACGATTATGTCGAAGAAAACCTCTCAGCCAAGGGCGCCTATACGCTTTACGGCGACGACGACGCCGATGCGGTGATCTTTGCCACGGGGTCCGAAGTCTGGATCGCCCTCGACGCCGTCAAGCTCCTCGAGCAGCAAGGCGTCAAGGCGCGTCTCGTGTCCGTGCCCTGCCTTGAACTCTTCATGAAGCAGGACCAGAGCTACCAGGACCAGGTGCTGGGCTCCGCCAAGGCGCGCGTCGCCGTTGAAGCGGGCATTTCGCTGTCCTGGATGCACCTGATCGGCAATCGCGGCAAGTTCGTCGGCCTTTCCACCTTTGGCGCCTCAGGCCCGATCGACAAACTTTACGAATACTTCGGCATCACGCCCAAGGGCATTGCCGAAGCCGTCACATCGCAGCTCTAAGAGCTTCCCTCCTCCCCTCGCCTCAAGGAGCCTCCTATGGCAGTCCGCGTCGCCATCAATGGTTTTGGCCGTATCGGCCGCAATGTCCTGCGCGCCATCATCGAATCTGGCCGCACCGACATCGAAGTCGTGGCCATCAACGACCTCGGCCCGGTTGAAACCAATGCCCACCTCTTCCGCTTCGACAGCGTCCACGGCCGTTTCCCAGGCACCGTGACTGTGGATGGCGACACCATCGATGTGGGCCGCGGCCCCATCAAGGTAACGGCCGTGCGCAATCCCGAAGAACTGCCGCATGGCGAGATGAACATCGACATCGCGCTCGAATGCACCGGCATCTTCACCTCCAAGGACAAGGCTTCCGCCCACCTCAAGGCCGGTGCCAAGCGCGTCATCGTTTCGGCCCCCGCCGAAGGCGCCGACAAGACCATCGTTTACGGCATCAACCACGACACGCTGACCAAGGATGACCTGGTCATCTCCAACGCGTCCTGCACCACCAATTGCCTCGCGCCGCTGGCCTATGTGCTGCACAAGGAATTCGGCATCGAAAAGGGAATGATGACCACCATCCATTCCTATACCGGTGATCAGCCCACGCTCGATACCATGCACAAGGACCTTTATCGCGGCCGCGCCGCTGCCCTGTCGCAGATCCCCACCTCAACCGGCGCCGCCAAGGCCATCGGCCTCGTCCTGCCCGAGCTCAAGGGCAAGCTGGACGGCGTTTCCATCCGCGTGCCCACGCCCAACGTGTCCTGCGTCGATTTCAAGTTCATCGCCAAGCGTTCGGTCACTGCCGACGAGATCAACCAGGCCGTCAAGAAGTACGCTGATGGCGAGCTCAAGGGCATTCTCGGCTACACCGAATATGCCAATGTCTCGATCGACTTCAATCACGACAGCCACTCCTCCACCATGGCGCTGGACCAGACCAAGGTGATGGACGGCAACTTCGTGTCGGTTCTCTCCTGGTACGACAACGAATGGGGCTTCTCCAACCGCATGGCCGACACCGCCGTCGCCCTCGGCAAGACGCTCTGATCGTCACCGCCACTCCTTTCCAAGAGGGGAGGCCACTCTCCCCCGTAAGGACGTTGATCGAATGGCGGTACCAAGCGTGGTGCCTCAGCGAAGTGACTTCCACCGAACAACCAGTCGACACCCTCCCCCCTGCGGGGAGGGATCAAGGGTGGGGGGTGGTTGGCCCATATAGGGGGCTTAACCACACCCGCTCCCAGCCTCCCCCCTGAAGGGGGACGTGCCGTTCACGAGGGTATACAATGAGCCTCGACAGAGCCATCCGCTGGCGCGGCCTCGATCCCCAAACTCTCGAACACTGCCACGTCCTCTCCACCGAGCGCGATACCCGCATTCGCGGCACAGTGATCACCCCCGATTACGGCCTGTTCTACCGCATCAAGCTCGATGATCGCGAACATGTCCGCACCGTCCGCCTCGAACGCACCGATGGCGCCATGCTCGAACTCTTCTCCGACGGCGCCGGCGCCTGGTCCGATGACCGTGCCGAGCCGCTCTCCAACCTACGCGGCTG
>CAKTFF010000490.1 GCA_934553185.1 uncultured Devosia sp. | reverse complement strand
GTCTTGCCCCGCAATTCGCCACCCACAGCCGCCACGACCTTGCGGGCCATGGCGCGCTTGCGCTGATCGTTGATGGCAACGGTTGTTTCGATCAGGCGCACGGGGCTTTCGCTGTCCTGCGCGGTCTTGATCAGCGCCAGCGTGTCCTTGGGGAAGCAGGAACCGCCATAGCCCGGACCGGCATGGAGGAATTTCGAGCCGATGCGGCCATCAAGGCCGATGCCACGGGCAACGTCCTGCACATTGGCATCCACGCGTTCGCAAAGGTCGGCCATTTCGTTGATGAAGGTGATCTTCATGGCGAGGAAGGCGTTGCCGGCATATTTGATCAGCTCGGCGGTGCGGCGGCCGGTAAACAGGATCGGCGTTTCGTTGATAAAGAGCGGGCGATAAACTTCGCTCATGATCTCGCGCGCTTCTTCGTCGCTTTCGTCACCAAGGCCCACGACGATGCGGTCGGGGCGCTTGAAATCGCCGATGGCTGCGCCTTCGCGCAGGAATTCTGGGTTGGACACAACCGCAAAGGGAACACCGGGGCGTTCGCTTTCTATGATGCGCTGCACTTCGTCGCCGGTGCCAACCGGAACGGTGGACTTGTCGACGATAACGGTCAGACGATCAGGGTTGAGGGCAGCGGCAACGTTGCGCACTGCAGCGAAAACGTAGCTGAGATCGGCATGGCCATCGCCGCGGCGCGACGGCGTGCCCACGGCAATAAACACCGCCTGCGCATCATGGACGGGCCCGGCAAGGTCGGTGGTGAACTTGAGGCGGCCAGCCTGGGCGTTACGCGCCACCAGATCATCCAGGCCAGGCTCAAAGATGGGCATCTTGCCGGCATTGAGGCTGGCGATCTTGTCGGGATTGACGTCGATGCAGGTCACTTCGTGGCCAAAGTCGGCAAAGCAGGCGCCGGAGACCAATCCGACATAGCCAGAGCCAATGATTGCGATCTTCAAGAAAACACTCCTGTCGGGTTGATAACCGTGCGACTATCGATATTGACTTCGTATAAAGGAAAGCCGCGTTCTTTTCACCACGGCAAATCTGTACTTGCTTGAAAGGGTTAAAACCAAGGTTTGCCGTCCTTTTAGGGCGCAAGCGCCGTGATATTCCTTAGTTGCAATCCTGATATGCAAGCCCGCCCAGCGCCAGATGCGCTGCGCAGAGGCTCGACGCCAATGCCGTTATCCCGCTCGCGTCCATAGCATCGGGATCAGCTGGCATTTGGAAAATGCGCTCGCCGGTTGCCGGCAGGGAAAAGGTTTCGCCGTTGTCCTTGATACTGCCGCTGTTTGCCAGCAGTTCGTCCACGATGCGGGTGTCCACCGGATCGCGCTCAATTGGGCGGGAGCCGGCATGGTCCAAGGCTGCCTGAGTGACATCATCAGCGCGAGCATTATCGGCCAGTCGGAGGGTCACCGTTTGCCAGGCTGTTTGGCAGGCCGGGTCACCGAAGGCGATGGGCTTCCGCTCCTCGGACTGCCAGTCATAGAGCTCAAGATCGCGCCTGGTGTCAGGGCCAGGCACAAACACATTGTCGATGAAGGCCATGGGCAACTGCCCGGCCCCGCAATCCACAAAGACCTGCGTTGCTTCATTGCCGGGATTGTAGACCACGTTGCGCTCGGCGCTGACCTGGGCCCGGGGACTGACGCGCGGATGGCGGTCATTGTTGTTGGCAAAGAGGCTGTCGGTGATTGTGACCAGGTCGATGTCGGACGCCACCAGCATGCCCATCGAATGAGGACCTTTGGGGTGGCCACCATTGCGCAGGCCTTCGGCGATAATCATGCTGCGCAATTGGACATTGCCCGAATGCTCGTCCCAAACGCTGACATTTTCATCGACACCCCAGCTGACGCTGACATTTTCGACCAGGATGTTGCGGATCGCGGCGCCATAGCGCTGGGGATTACCCCCGATCGACAGGGCGTCGCGCGACTCGTTGACCGCCGGGTCGTCGGAGGAGCCGGGACGCACGGCCAGGTGGCGGACCACGATGTCGTGGCTGCGAATACGCAGGCCGCCGCCGACCAGGACGATGCCGGGGCTTGGCGCGCTTTCGCCGGCTATGGTGGTGAACGGCTTGTCCACTGCCAGGTCTTCGTCCAGTTCTATTATGCCACCGACTTCGAACAGGATGACCTTGGGACTGGGCTGGGCCAGTGCTGCCCGCAGGCTTCCGGCGCCGCTCGACTTGAGATTGGTGACGGTAAAGATTGCCGTTTTCGGCACTAGCCCGCCATGGGTCACCGGCTTGAACGCTTCCTGTGCCGCGGCGGCGCCAACCGAGC
>CAKTFF010000489.1 GCA_934553185.1 uncultured Devosia sp. | reverse complement strand
GTTCGGCGACGTGCTGGCCACCACCAAGCTGACCCTGGAAAAGGCCGCCAAGAACATCGAAAGCGCCGAGGTGCGCAGCCGTCAGATGGCGCGTAAATTGAAATCGGTGGAGGCGCTGCCGAGCGAGGCGGCGCAACTCATGCTGGGTCCGGATGGGTTGGAGCGGGACGACTGATCACACTCATCGCTTCCATCTCAGCTCGCATCGCCCTCCACTTCGATGGCTTTGTTGTCGATTCGCTGTTTCAGCTTGCGAGCCAGCGAACGTGTTTTATCGATGATGCGCTCGGCCAGAATTTTCTGGCTTGGCGCCAGGGATGGCAACACCTTGGCTGCCGCTGCCGGGATGCCGTTTTCAACGGCGGTCGCCATGTCATGTCCTGTCTTCAGGACGTACTTGGGTCCGATGGCGAGCAGGCGAGCCAGTTCGGTAAAATGGTCGGCACCCAGTTTTCCCGGATCGGTTTCACCCGCGATCGAGAATGCAAAGCGATGGCCAAGACCGGAGTACACGCGAGTACACATCAGGTCATAGAACGGTGCGAGGCGTATGCCGCGCCCACTCGCCATCATCGATAGATTCTTGGCATGCGAATCGTTATTGCCGGTGCAGAGGTTGAAGAATAGCCAGCGCAGCAGATTGCGTTGGTCCTGGGCGGGTTGCGCGGACTGTTTCAACAGGTCGAAACAGTCTTTGAAACCTGGGCCCCCGTCCTGTTCGTATTTCACATCCGATTGTACGCCGAGTAATTGGCAGAAATCGGCCTGCCAGATCCGGCGCACATTGCCATCATGGAGCCTTTCCCGGTCGTAGCGCGCAATCAGGCATGCCTGGGTGTCGACTTGATAAGCGACTTGCGCTGTTGGTAAACCACACTCCATCGCCAGCAGCATGGTGATGGTTTCATTGGCGGCGCTTGCAAAGATGTTGATGTCGTTGCGGACGATATCGGGCTTGAGAATGTGCGTCGAGGGCGAGTTCCCCATCGGTCTGCATGGCGTTCCATCGCGGTCGAGGAAAAGCAGCAGCTTGTGCTGTGCGCCGGATATGGACATGCGCGGCTTAGGGAAGTCCTTCGCCGCGCGCTCGATGGCCTCGCGTTCCTGTGGACGGGCGGCCGCGTGGGCCAATGCATCGACCTGATCCCATGTCAGCTGCTGATAGATTGGCGCTTGCGGCGCCTCGCCTTCGGGTAGAAGGACAATCGACCCTGCGCTTTCTCCCCCGACTTTCCATAGCAGGCCATATACGGAAGAGACCTTTTCGCGCGAGCTGATGAGTTTGCGCTGGTCGCCTTCAGGCAGCAAGTTCTCGAAAAATGCGTCGACGAATGGAGAGTCGATGCGTCCGGCGGTGAGTGGCATACCGGGATGGAGCGGTAGCGCCGATGGCGCTGCAAGCCATTCGTCGCAGTATGCGAAGCTTAAAGGTTCTGTCGGATATAGCGTGCCGATCTGACCTTCCGGGAAGAACACCGATAGCGCGGCAGGACGCGTATCTTGCATCGCCATGCTCAAGCCTTGCGTACGACTACTTCGAGACCGAGCAGTGCCAGGACATCGAGAACTTTTTGCGCCTGTACCGTTTCTTTACCGCGCTCAAGATCGATGATGAAACGATTTCCAAGGCCAGCCAAGCCCGAAATATCTTCCTGAGTAAGGTTCTGGTCCTTCCTCACCTGACGTATCAATGCGCCCAGCTGATGCATGGATTGGACAACGCACTCTTGCCGTTGAGAAGTGAATGCCTGTTCTGCCTTCATGACCGCTCCAATGTGCTAGATCGGTAAGATCTTACTACGAAAGAGGCGAATAAACGGAAAAACTGCTAGATCGGTAAGTTTTTTATCATGGTCAGGCAGAACGCAGAAAAATCCTACCGATCGGTAATATGTTGCTGTTAGAACAGCCCTTCAAACGGCAAGATATCCACCATCTCCCCCGCCCCGACACTGCCTTGCCCATCATGCAGCACCACCATGCAATTTGCCTCCGACATCGAGCGCAGGATGCCCGAGCCTTGCGACCCGGTGATGCGCACCTCGGGCTCGCCGTCGGCCCCGCGCGCGACGATGCCGCGCTGGTATTCGGTGCGGCCCGGCTTCTTGCGGATCGCGTCCCTTGATCGCGCACGCAGCAGCGGCAGCGGGGCCTCGGCGCCCATCATCTGCAGCAGCGCCTCGCGGGCGAAGAAGTAGAACGAGACCATCACCGCCACCGGATTGCCCGGCAGGCCGAACAGGAAGGCGCTGCGGCCGTTCGAACGGATGCGGCCGAAGGCCAGCGGCCGGCCCGGGCG
>CAKTFF010000488.1 GCA_934553185.1 uncultured Devosia sp. | reverse complement strand
CTGGGTACCGCCAACACGATTGAAGCGGTTTTCCACCAATGTTCGCAGCAAGGCTGCCTGGGTCTGGGCCGGCAGGGTTGTCACTTCGGAAAGATAAAGCGTGCCGCCATGCGCCTTTTCCAGAGCGCCGACTTCAACCTTGAGGATGCCGTTCTTTTCGCGCGCCTCGCGCCCGAACAAAACGACGGGGACTTCATCAGGCGCATAAAGCGAGGCGTTGATCTCGACGAAGGGGGATTCGGCGCGTGGGCTGCGCTGATGCAAAAGGCGGGCAACCAAGCCCTTGCCGGCGCCCGAAGGTCCGGAAATGAAGATGCGCGAATTGGTGGGAGCCGATTTCTCGATAATGCCGCGCACAGCCTGCAAGGCGGGCGAGCTGCCCACCATATCGCTTTTGGCTGACGAGCGTTCCTTGAGTTCGGCCACCTCGTTGCGCAGGCGCGTGGCTTCCATGGCGCGCTGGGTGATGTGGAGCAGGCGGTCGATCTTGAACGGCTTTTCGATATAGTCGTAGGCGCCGCGGCGGATCGCGGACACGGCCGTTTCGACATTGCCGTGGCCCGAGATCATCACCACCGGCATGTCGGGATGCTGGCTCTGGAACACGTCGAGCAGTTGCAAGCCGTCGAGGCGCGAGCCCTGCATCCAGATGTCGAGGAACACCAGGCTGGGGCGGCGGCGGGCGATTTCATTGAGGCCGCTATCGGCGTCATGGGCCTGCCGGGCCTCGAAGCCCTCGTCCTCCAGAATGCCGGCGATCAGGTCGCGAATGTCGTCTTCGTCGTCGATGATGAGGATATCGAGTGCCATTACTTACCAATCACCGCGGCGAATTGCGGTTCCTCCTGTTGGGCGGGCGTTTGATCCGCTTGGTCTGTTGGTTGTGCGTTGAGCCGGCCGGGAGCATCGAGCGGCAGCGTGAAGGTGACGCAGGCGCCGACGCGGCCGGACGGGTCGGGCTCGGCATCCACCAGTTCAACAATGCCGCCATGCTGCTCGATGATCCGGGCGACAATGGCGAGGCCGAGGCCTGTGCCTTTTTCCCGCGTCGTCATATAGGGCTCCAGCAGGCGCTGCCGGTTATCGGCCGGCCAGCCCTTGCCATTATCTGAAACGGCGACCCGGGCATGGTTGCCCTCCACCTGCGCCTCAACGGTGATGGTCGGGTGCCAGTCCGAAGACAAGTCCAGGTTCTCGAAAGCTTCGACGGCGTTCTTGATCAGGTTGGTCAGAGACTGGGCGATGAGGCGGCTGTCGAACCAGGCGTAGATCGGCGCTTCGGGCAGCAGCGTGTTGATGGTGACCTCTGGCAGGCGGACGCTTTCAAGGAACACGGCCTGGCGCACGGTGTCTGACAGGTCGGTGATTTCTGGCGCCGCTTCGGGCATGCGGGCAAAGGCAGAAAATTCATCCACCATGCGGCCGATATCGCCCACCTGGCGCACGATTGTGTTGATGCATTTGTCGAACACATCGCGATCGTCTTCAAGGCGCGTGCCGTAGCGCCGGCGAAGGCGTTCGGCGCTGAGCTGGATGGGTGTCAAGGGGTTCTTGATCTCGTGGGCGATGCGGCGCGCCACGTCGGCCCAGGCGCTGGTGCGCTGCGCCGATTCAAGATCGGTGATATCGTCAAAGGTCAAAACATAGCCCTTGGACTCGGTGATCGAGCCTTCGCGGGTGAGCTGGACCTGATAGGTGCGCCGGTCGGTTTCGTTGCCGAGCTGGATCTGGTCGCGCACCTGGCCACGCCGGGCCGAACGCGCGCGCTCGAGGGTTGGCGCAAGCTGGGGCATGACCTTGTCCATGGCCTGACCCATGAGGCTGATTTCGTCGCGGCCGAGCATTTCGCAGGCGCGGGCATTAACAAGGGTTACAGCGCCAAACGGATCGAGGCCGATGATCCCGGCGGACACCCCTTCCACCACCGCTTCGGTGAACTGGCGGCGCTTTTCGTTCATTTCGCTGGCCGTCAGCAAAGCCTCGCGCTGCGTCTTGAGCTGCTGGGTCATGCGGTTGAAGCCATTGGAGAGATCGCGCAGATCGCCCCTGCCCTCCTGCACCGGCACCTGGACATCAAGGTCTCCGCCGCTGACGCGGCTGGATGCAACCATGAGATTGCGGATGGGGTCGACGAACCGGTTGGCGAGTGCAATGCCGATCCATAGCGCGGCCAGCAGCAGCACGAGGGCCAGACCCACATACATGATGGTGAAGGTGATCTGGAACACCAGCCGGTTGGACGCGTATTCGCGATATTCGCTGATATTCTCGTCGGTGAGCTGCATGTATTCGAGAACGGCGGCTTCCA
>CAKTFF010000487.1 GCA_934553185.1 uncultured Devosia sp. | reverse complement strand
GGATAGAACAGGTCGCCGCCCCATTTGTCGATCTGGCTCATGTTGGCCGCGATATTGGCGTGGGTCAGCAGGGCACCCTTGGGAATGCCGGTGGTGCCGCCGGTATATTGCTGAACTGCAATGTCCCTGGCTGGATCAATATGGACGGCGTCGGGGGTTTCGCGGCGGGCGAGCATGTCGCTGAACAGGGTGATGCGGTCGCTGATGGGCGAGGTGCGAAGTTGCGCCAGGTCCTTGCGCTTAGCGACTGAAAACAAGACTTTCTTGACTAGCGGGAGGGCGTCTGGGAAGTGACACACAATCAGCGACTTGACGTGACCCGCCTCGACCAGTTTTTCGGCTTTCTCGAAAATCTGGGTGAGATCGAGCGTGACCATCACGTCGGCTCCGGCATTGCCGGTGATGTGGCCGAGCTCGTGAACCGTGTAGAGCGGGTTGCAGTTCACCACGGTGCCGCCGGCGCGCAGAATCCCATAATAGGCGATGGGATAGAAGGGCGTGTTGGGCAGCATTAGAGCAACGCGGGTGCCCTTGGTGACGCCGAACTGGCGCTGGAGAGCGCCGGCAAAGGCGATGATCTTTTTGCTCAGCTCGCCGAAGCTGGTTTTGCCGCCAAGAAAGTCGAGGGCGATGGCGCCCGGGTTCTTGGCGCTGGCGGCGAGAACCTGTTCATGCACCGGCCGCGTGTCGATGCGGGCGTCCCACTGGATGCCCTCGGGATAGGCGGCGATCCAGGGGCGCAGGGGCGCATCGGTAGCGGCGGTGATGGCGGCCATGAAACTCTTCCCCTCGTGCCTTTCGATGGCATTGGCTTTTCGCCAGTTGAAATGAATATTCCATGACCTGACGTTAGCGTCAAACAAGTGACAGTGCTTTTGATACGGGCCGTGTTCTGGCGGACGCTAGCGGCGCTTCATTGACGTAAACGTAAGGCTTGCTAGAATGCGTGGTTCTTGCCGGAGGAATGTCGCGTGGTCCTGATCCTCGTTCTCATCAGTCTCGTTGTTGCTGCGAGCCTGGCCTTGCGGGAAAGCCCGCTCTGGCACTGGGGTGTTGCGGCGGTGGTTGTTGGGCTTTTGTCGGGGCTGGATTTGCCTTCGGAAGGGCTCAGCTACGGGCTTGGTGCGGGTGGCTGGGTGATGCTCGCCATGGGCGCGATTTTCCTGCTTTTGAGCGTCGAAGCCATTCGCAAGCCGCTGGTGACGACGCCGGTTTATGGGGCTGTGCGCTCGATCCTGCCGCGCGTGAGCCGAACCGAGCAGGAAGCGCTCGATGCCGGCACGGTGGGCTGGGATGCGGAGCTGTTTTCCGGGCGGCCGGACTGGCGCAAGCTCGCAGCCATTCGGCCGCTGACCTTGAGCACGGAAGAGCAGGCTTTTCTCGATGGTCCGGCGGAAGAAGCCTGCCGCATGATCAATGATTGGGACACGCGCAACAATCGCGCCGACCTGTCGCCCGAGGTCTGGCAGTTTCTCAAGGACAAGGGCTTTCTGGGCATGCTGATCGCCAAGGAGCATGGGGGCTTAGGCTTTTCGGCGCAGGCGCAGTCGATGATCGTCAGCAAGATCGCCAGCCGTTCGGTTGCAGCGGGGATCACGGTGATGGTGCCCAATTCGCTGGGTCCCGGCGAGTTGCTGGAAAAATACGGCACCTCGGCGCAAAAGGCGAAGTATCTCGAGCGCCTGGCTAGGGGTGTGGACGTGCCGTGCTTTGCGCTGACGGGCGTGCATTCGGGGTCGGATGCAGGCGGCATGCGCGATGTGGGGGTGGTTACGCGCGGAACCTATGAAGGGCAGGAAGTGCTGGGCGTGCGCCTTTCCTGGGACAAGCGCTATATCACGCTGGCGCCGATTGCGACGCTGGTGGGGCTCGCCTTCATCCTCAAGGACCCCGAAAACCTGCTTGGCCGGGGCGAGCATATCGGCATTACGCTGGCTTTGGTGCCGCGCGAGCATCGCGGTGTGGAGATCGGGCGGCGGCATTTCCCGTCGCGGCAGGCTTTCATGAACGGGCCAGTGCGCGGACGGGATGTGTTTATCCCCATGGATTTTTTGATCGGGGGCACCGACTATGCCGGGCAGGGCTGGCGCATGCTGATGGAATGCCTGTCCACCGGGCGCGCCATCTCGTTGCCGGCGATCGGGTCGATCTCGATCAAGCAGGCGCTGCGCGTCACATCGGCCTATGCGCGGATCCGGCGGCAATTCGGCATTCCCGTCGGGCTGATGGAGGGGGTGGCTGAGCCGATCGGGGAAATGGTCAAGCGCGCCTATCTTTATGAAGCGGCGCGGCGGCTGACTGCTTCCATGG
>CAKTFF010000486.1 GCA_934553185.1 uncultured Devosia sp. | reverse complement strand
AATTCTCAGTGGCTCGACCCACAGGAGCCGCTGCGGCAGATCACGCCGGGCGTTGATCGCAATTCGCTCATTCCGGCCTCGATTGTCGGCTATGGCTCGCATCTCATCGATCTGATGCGCTGGCTTGGCGGCGAGTTCGGATCGGTCGCCTCGACCATGAAGAATTTTATCCCCGAGCGCATCGTGCGCGGCGAGGCTGGCCTTCAAAAGATCAAGGTCGAAGACGGCGCTGTGGCGCTGGTTGAATATGCCAATGGTGCGCAGGGTCTCCTCCAAACCTCCTATGTCGCCGTCGGCAACTATCCCGGTGTCGAGATTCGCGTCTATGGCTCGAAGGGCGCTGCGGTGGCTCGCCTAATTTCGGAATTCGGCACGGCCGAAACCCTCAAGGTCGCCAAAGCCGAAGCCGTCGAGTTCATTCCTTTTGACGTCGGCCCAGAGGCATTGCCGCCTGGCACGACGCTCAACACGCCCTGGCCGGAGCTTTACTACCGCAATCTCGTCCGCCACTTCGTCGATGAGATCCTCGAAGACCGGCCGCAGGAATGCACCTTCTTTGATGGCGCCAAGAGCCAGGAAATCGTCGACGCCGTTATCCAGGCGCATTTCGAGCGTCGCTGGGTCGACCTGCCGGGCAAGCGCGCGTGATGGCTGTCTACGATCCAGGCTTGGTCGACGACTTCCTCGCCCATCACTGGCGCTTCCGCCCGGTCGATGCGACTTTCATGGGCGACAAGGCCCATGATACCGAGCTGCCGCCCGCTGGCCCTGACACGCTTAGTGAAGAGATTGCCGAGATCGACAATCTCCTCGCCCGCCTCGAGATTAGCGACGAAGCCCAAGATTTCGGCGACCGGCTCGACCGGCGCATGATGCTGGCCGAGCTGCGCATGCAGCGGCTTTCCGCCGAAATGCGTCCGCGCCTCCATAACCCTGCCTGGTACTCGGGGGAGGCCGCGTTTTCCATCATCTCGCTGCTGCTGCCCCAATCCATGCCCATCCGTCACGACGCGCTGATCGCGCGGCTCAATGGCATCGGCACCTTCCTTAGCGCGGCTACCGAACGCCTCAAGGGCGTGCCGGCGCCGCAAGGTTGGAACAGGCGCGCGCAAAAGGAATCGACGGCCATGGCCGGCTTCCTGCGCACGGACATCAAGCTTCACGAAGAATTCGCCGACGACTGGGCCGAACCGGCGCGTCAGGCCGCTGACGCCTTCGAAGCCTTCACCGCCGCGCTCGAAGGGCAGTCCGACGCCGATCCAGCCTGTGGCGAAGCCTATCTCACCCAACTCATGGCCGAAATCCACGGCCTTCCCATGTCGCCGCGCCAGGCGCTCGAAATGGCCCAAGCTGGCTACGACCGCATGGGCAGCGAAATGGCCGAAATGGCTCGCGCCATCGACCCGAGCCGCACAGCCGAAGAAATCCTTGCCGGCCTCGCCGATATCCACCCTGCTGACGCTGAAGCGGTCTTCGACAGCTACATGGATTGGGACGTTCAGGCCATTGCCCAGGGCGCCGAACTCGTCACCCCGGCGCAGGAATACGATCTCGACTATCGCTGGATGGCTCCCTGCTTCCGCAAGATCAGCCAGCCTCTGTACTTCCTGTTTTATCGCTCACCGCCCGGCCTCAATCCGGGTGCCGGCAGCGTATATTGGGTCACCCCGCCCGGCGAGGATGAGCAGGCGTTCCTCCGCGGCAACAACACCGCCATGGTCAAGACCATTCATTCGGTCCACCACGGCAGCATCGGCCATCACACCCAGAACACACGCGCCCGCTCGGCTGCCTCTCGGATCGCCCGCATTGCCGGCACCGATTGTGCGCTGGGGCTGGCTTTCCTTGGCTCTGGTACGCTGATCGAAGGCTGGGCCTGTTATGTCGAAGACCTGCTGATGGAAGTTCCGGGTTTCTACTCGCCCGAAGAAATCCTGCTACTTAAGCAGTTCGAACGACGCAATGCTGCCAGCGTCCTTGTCGATATCAAGCTGCATCTAGGCGACTGGAGCCTTGAGGAGGCTATGGCTTTCTATCGCACTGCCGGCTTTGCCCCGGCGCGGGTGGAAGGCGAAGTGGTCCGCAATTCCATGCTTCCGGGCTCTCGCCTCATGTACTGGCTTGGCGTTGAAGGCATCAAGAGCTTGCGCAAGCGCTGGAAGGGCGACACGCTGAGCTTTCACGATACGCTGCTGAGCTATGGCCACGTGCCACTTGCCTGGATCGGGGAAGAAATGGAAAGGGCAGGGCACCTCCACCCATGACCGATACGACTACTCCGCTTCTCGATATTCGTGGCCTGGTCACCGA
>CAKTFF010000485.1 GCA_934553185.1 uncultured Devosia sp. | reverse complement strand
ATTTTCCATCTTCATGGCTTCAACGATGGCCAGCGTCTGCCCGTCTTCCACCACGTCGCCCTCGACCACGTCGATCCGCACCACCTGCCCCGGCATGGGGCATAGGAGAAACCGCGACATGTCCGGGGGAACTTTGACGGGCATGTATTGAAGATACTGCGCTATGTGTGGCCGCAGCACCTGAACCAAGAGATCAGCGCCCCGATAGCGGATGCGATACCCGCCGGTGCGCCGCTCGACCTTGAGCACGGCATCGGCGCCCGTCGACCACGTGATCCGCGCCAGGGTGTCGCCCGGTTGCCATTGCAGGCGATCAGCGGTGAGCGGCGCGTCAAGCAGGTTAAGCTCCCAAACGCCTGTCGGGTCGAGCCGGTGCAGCGTGACCGGGATCTGTTCGCCATCTATGACCACCACGAACTCGCCGAAAGCCTCTTCGGCGCGCCCCAACGTGTCGTGCATGACCAGGCCCTGCCGCTCCTCCTCCACAAGCGCCATCATCGCGGCTGCGGCAGCCACTTCAACGAGCCGCCCGCGCGGCAGCGTGGCACCGGTAAAGCCATCGGGAAACTCTTCGGCAATATAGCCCGTGGTCAGCCGGCCGTCGCGGAAGCGCTCCTGATCCATCACCGTAGACAAGAAGGGAAGATTGTTGCCGACCCCTTCAACCTCGAACTGGTCGAGCGCGACGGCCATGGCGTCAATGGCCTCGAGCCGCGTCGGTGCCCAGGTGCAGAGCTTGGCGATCATCGGATCGTAGAAGGTCGAAATCTCGCCGCCTTCGAAGACGCCGGTGTCGTTGCGCACCACGAGCGTGTCCGAGGCGCTTTCCGCCGGCGGGCGATAGCGCGTCAACCGTCCGGTGGAGGGAAGGAAGTTGCGGCGCGGGTCTTCGGCGTACAGCCGCGACTCGATGGCCCAGCCGTTACGCTGCACCTGGTCCTGCGTCAGGGGCAACGCTTCGCCAGCGGCAACGCGCAGCATCAGTTCCACCAGATCGAGCCCGGTGATCAGCTCGGTTACCGGGTGTTCCACCTGAAGGCGCGTGTTCATTTCAAGGAAAAAGAAGTTGCGCGCGCCATCGACGATGAATTCCACCGTGCCGGCGCTGGTATAGCCCACGGCCTTGGCGAGGGCCACCGCCTGCTCACCCATGGCCTTTCGGGTGGCGTCGTCCAGAAAAGGCGACGGCGCCTCTTCGATCACCTTCTGGTTGCGGCGCTGGATCGAGCATTCGCGTTCGTTGAGATAAAGCACGTTGCCGTGACTATCGCCGATCAGCTGGATCTCGATGTGCCGCGGCTCAAGAACGAATTTTTCGATGAAGATGCGATCATCGCCAAAGCTCGACGCCGCTTCGGACTTGGAGCGATCGAAGCCTTCACGCGCTTGCGCGTCATCGTGGGCGATGCGCATGCCCTTGCCGCCGCCCCCAGCCGAGGCCTTGATCATCACCGGATAGCCGATGGATCGAGCGATGCTCACGGCGTGCTCGGCATCCTCGATCAGGCCCATATGGCCCGGAACGGTGGAGACCCCTGCTTGGGCGGCGAGCTTCTTTGACGTGATCTTGTCGCCCATCGCCTCAATGGCGCTCGGGGGCGGGCCGACGAAGATGATCCCCTCGGCGTCGAGCGCTGCAGCAAAGGCGGGGTTTTCCGACAGAAAGCCATAGCCGGGATGGACGGCATCCGCGCCAGTCTGCTTGCAGGCAGCGATGATGCGGTCGATCTGAAGAGAGCTGTCCTTGGCCGGCGATGGCCCGATATGCACTGCCTCGTCGGCCATGCGCACATGCAGAGCTTCGCGGTCGGCATCGGAACAAACCGCAACCGTGGCAATGCCCATCCGCCGCGCGGTCTTGATGACCCGGCAGGCAATCTCGCCGCGATTGGCGATGAGGAGTTTGGTGATGGTCACGTTTGGTCCTCGATGCGGCTCCCTCCCCCTTGCGGGGAGGGCTGGGGTGGGGGAATGGAAGCCCGCGTGTTGAGCAAAGCACTCACGACATCAAACACGCCTTGGGGATTGCCGGAAACATCACCATTGGAAAAGCGCATCACAGTGAAGCCGCGGCCGTGCAGATAATCATCACGGACAGCATCATTGCCTTGAGCCAAGTCACTCCCATGCGTGTCACCGTCGATTTCCACGACAAGCGCAGCTCTAAAACAGGCGAAATCGACATAATAGGTCCCGATCAACTGCTGGCGGCGGAATGGCCATCCGGCTTGCCGCCAGGTCCAGCTCAAGCGCCAGAAGTCCTGCTCAGCATAGCTTGCCTGGCGGCGGAGCTTTCTTGCTAGGTCCTTGGC
>CAKTFF010000484.1 GCA_934553185.1 uncultured Devosia sp. | reverse complement strand
AGTGACATGCAGCTGGGGATCGTCATTGCCCTCGCCATGATCATCAACCTCATCGTGGCGGGAACCGCAGGAATCCTGATCCCCGTGACGCTGGACAAGTTCAAGGCCGATCCGGCGATCGCGTCGGCGGTGTTCGTCACCACGATCACCGATATGGTAGGCTTTTTCGCCTTTCTGGGCATCGCAGGGCTGTGGTTCGGGCTGTTCTAGCGGCTCCGGAATGAGAGTGAATAGCTTCGTTCACGTTGCTGTGGACGGCCGCAACCTCGGTGCTTGCTGCGCATTTAACGCCCGGTTAACGATTTGCGTCTGGGTGTCATGGCGTATGCGGCGTCCATCCCGGCGTGAACGTCTGACAAGGAGCGATCATGCGTAGTCAAGCAAAGACGAGTGCCGTGTCGTGGCGGGCAGCCACATGGACGGCAGTGTGCCTTCTGTCGATGGGAATGGTTTTTTCCGTCGTTGCTGGCGTTTGATTAAAGGCGCTAGCGTTCTCGCCATAGAGTTATAGAAAAGGGCGCCCGGGCCACAGGGCGCCCTTTTTGTTGGTGGGAGACGGCGTATGAAGCTGCTGATCGGCAATCGCAATTACTCGACCTGGTCGCTGCGGCCCTGGCTGGTGCTCAAGCATTTCGCCATACCGTTCGAGGATGAAGTGCTGCAGCTACAAGGGGAAGGGTTTCGTCAGGTGCTGGCAGAACGCTCGCCGAGCGGGCGGGTGCCGGTGCTGCTCGATGGTGAGTTGTGTGTGGTGGAAACCATTGCCATCATCGAATATTTGGCTGACCGTTTTCCTGACCAGGCGATCTGGCCGCGTGAGATCGGGCAACGGGCTTTGGCGCGCGCAGCGTCGGCCGAAATGCATGCTGGCTTTTCGGCGCTCCGCAACCATGCGCCCATGAACCTGCGGGCTTCTCATCCCGGCAAGGTCAGCCTTGATGCGGTGGCCAAGGACCTTCATCGGCTGGAAACGTTGTGGGGCGGTTTGCTGGAGCGGTCCGGCGGGCCTTTCCTGTTTGGGGCATTCACGGCAGCTGACGCCATGTATGCGCCGGTGGCGACGCGCATCCGCACCTATGCTCTTCCGGTGTCGGACGTGGCCGAGCGCTATGTCGAGGCGATCTATGGGTTGCCTGCGTTTCAGGAGTGGCTGGCGCTGGCGCTACAAGAGCCCTGGATCGTTGATGATGACGAGATCGACGTCATCCAGGGGCGGGTTCCGCCGGGGACGCTGGCATGATCCACATGATCAAGCTCAGCGTGGGTGTTTCAAGCCTTGCCGAGCTCGAAAGCTATCGGGACGAGCGGGCGCATTGGTGGGGCGCCGATTACGGCGAGGAGGTGCATGTGCACCGCACCCGCATGATGCCCAAGCGTGCCGCGGAGATGGAGGGCGTGTCCTCCATCTACTGGGTGATCGCGGGGCAGGTGGTGTGCCGCCAGCCGATCCTGCGGCTGGCGCGCTACACCAATGAAGAAGGGATCGACTATTGCGACATCATCATGTCGCGCGACATGGTCCGCACCGTGCCCTATCCCAAGCGGCCCTTTCAGGGCTGGCGTTATCTCAAGCCCGAGGACGCGCCGCCGGACCTCGGCGCCAACGGGAATGCCGAATCGATGCTCATTGCCGCCGATCTTGCCAAGCTGGGACTGATCTAGGCTGAACACGTCCCTGTTGGCGGGGTTGCGGGGGATCGTGGCGCCACACATATTCTTCCCATGGCAGAAAAGACACCTATTCAGCGTCCGACCGGCAGTGTTGCTTCATCCGGCGAGATGAGCGCCGACATCGCCGCTTTTGTCAGCAAAGTTGGCGCCATGGCGCGGCCCCAGGCAGGGCAGGACGGGCGGCTGCTGTTTGCCATGGATGCGACCATGAGCCGGCAGCCCACATGGGATCTGGCATGCTCGATCCAGGGCGAGATGTTCAACGCCATTCCAAAAGATAGCGCGCTGCAGGTACAGCTGTTGTATTTCCGGGGCATGGGAGAATGCCGGGCAAGCAAATGGGTGCTGGATGCATCAGCGTTAGCAAAGCTGATGAGCGGGATCGCTTGCCAGGGCGGGCATACGCAGATCGGCAAGGTGCTGGCGCATGCCAGGGCCGAGCATGCCAAGCGGCGGATCAATGCCGTTGTTTATGTGGGTGACGCCATCGAGGAGAATGTCGACACCTTGGCTGAGAAGGCGGGGCAGCTTGGCTTGCTCGGCTGCCCGATTTTCCTGTTCCAGGAAGGGCGTGATCCGCGCGTTGAAGCGGCGTTTCGCGAGTTTGCTCGGTTGACCAAAGGGGCCTATGCCCGCTTTGATGC
>CAKTFF010000483.1 GCA_934553185.1 uncultured Devosia sp. | reverse complement strand
GTCCAGCGAAGTGCTCACCGAGTTCTACGGTTTGCAGCAAAGGGCGCAGCTTGCCCGGAGCCAGTACCAGACGCTGCTATCGCGTTCTCAGGACCTGCAGGCGCAAGCCTCACTTCAGCTTCCGGACAGCCGTGTTGTTTCCCCGGCACTCCCGCCAGCCACGCCCAGCTCTCCCAACACGCGAATGAACCTCATTCTGGGCACCATTGCCGGGCTGATCCTGGGCATCGGCATCGCCTTTTTGTATGAGAACTTCATTGGTGGTTTCACCAGCGAGCAGCAGGCAGAGGCGGTTCTGCGGCGCCGGGTGACGTCCATTGTCCCCAAGCTTCGTGGGTCCAGCGACGGGTCTCCAGCCGACCAGATCGCCGACGCGCCCTTGTCCTTGTTTGCAGAAGCAATCCGCCGCATACGCGCCGGCTTCGATCAGGCTGTGCCATCCATGCCTGGCGGAGCCTTGGTGGTGATGGTCACCTCTGCTTTGCCGAGCGAGGGCAAGTCGACAGTGGCGCTGTCGCTGGCACGAGCCTATGCGTCCGCCGGCAAGCGGACCCTGTTGATCGATGGTGACCTGCGCAAACCCAGCCTGCACCGGCTGGTCAATATGCAGCTCAAGGTTGGTTTGCTCGATTTCCTGCAGTCCGATAGCCGCACCTTTGAGCAGGAGATCATCCAGAAGGATCCCCGCTCCAATGCCGTGATGCTGTTGGGCGCCCGTCGCAGCAACATCCCCACCGACCAGATCGTTTCCGACGCCAATTTTGGCGGCTTGGTCGACATGGCCCGGCGCTCGTTCGATGTGGTGGTGATCGACACCTCGCCGCTCGTTCCGGTGGTGGATGGGCTTTATATCGCCAAGCTCGTTGATGCTGCCGTGTTCGTTGTCCGGTGGGGTTCCACGCGGCAACAGGATGCCAAGGCGGCGCTCACTTCTCTTGAGGGCGTCCTGCATGACAAGCCACTGACCGTGGTTCTCAATCAGCAGGAAGTCAGCAAATCAAATTATCAGCAGCGCTATGGCGCCTACTATGTGGAAAACCCTTCCACCTGATAAGGACGAGGGCGTCGATGACCGATGCCGACAACGTTGATCCCCCAAGCGCGCGATTGCATTGGGGGCACAACGCACAAGCAGGTTTGATGTCCAAGTCTGCCTGATGCACCATGCCGATGAACCATTGAAAGAGGCCCAACGATGAAGAACTCCCTCAAGCTGACTGTGGCCCTGCTGGGGTTGGTTGCAGCGCCTGCCCTGAGCACAAGCCTTGCTCTGGCCGATCCTATGACCCCCGTTGATCCCAACGTTCCGCCGGTGACCAACGCATCCGGCACGGTCAAGCTTTATTGCGCGCTGAAGTGGACGGGCAAGGAGATCTGGGTGCAGGTTTACAATGGCGGTACCGAAACCGCCGAGCCGGGCATGATGTTCGACTACAGAACAGTTGGCACCAAGGGCGCCGAAGGCTCCTATGTGCTCCAGAGCCCGGTGGCGCCCGGCCGACAGCTTTCGGTGGCCGAACGCATCCCCTTCAGCAAGACAATCAAGCCCATTATCTGGGATTGTGAGCCAAAGCGCCCCACCAACTAAGGATGGTTGAGACGCCGCAGCGTTGTGATCGGCAGGTGAACTGCTGCGCAAAGCTGTTGGTGGTGTCTCGCTTAGTCGATCACAACGACACCCTGCCGTGACAAATCACGCAGGGTGTTTTGCTGAACAAGGATCGCGAGGCGGCCCTCTCAAGTTCAAGGCCGTCTCACCATGAACACCTGGAAGGCGCCGGCCATGCTTTCGCGATGTGGAATTATCCAGCGTGCTTGATCCGCTCAAGGACATCATTCGCCTGGTCGGACTGTCCGATCCGGCGCTGCATGCCCTTATCGGGCTGGCGATCTACCTGCTTGCGGCCGCTCTTCTTCGCCGCCCTTTGAGCAGTTGGAAACCTTGGCTTGTTGCGCTTGGCTTCCAGTTCATCAATGAGATAGCCGACTTGGCGAAGGACGTTTTGGACGGCGATATCCTGCATTGGCGTGGCGGTCTGCTTGACACGGCAGTGACAATGGCCTTGCCCACCATGCTCGTCGTTTTCTTCCGCTGGCGCGCACGTCAGCGCCCCGCCTGACACCGGGCACGTGACGTTGGCCCACCGAAGACCAGGTGGTCCCAGAGCGTTATCGGCGCAAACGACCAACCACAGCGGGACAGGGTTGATCAAGCAATCTTCGGCTGGTAGATGGAAGCCCATGCCGGTATAGCTCAGTTGGTAGAGCACCTGATTTGTAATCAGGGGGTCGCGGGTTCGAACCCTGCTGCCGGCACCA
>CAKTFF010000482.1 GCA_934553185.1 uncultured Devosia sp. | reverse complement strand
TGTGGGACCGACGGTGCCAGGGTTGCGGCAGGCAAGGCTGTCAACCGGCGCCAATGTGGTGTCTGGCCGGGCTTATGACGCGATCGACGCCGATATGGTGGACATGGAAACCTTTGCCGTTTTGCGCGCCTGCCAAAGGTTCGGGGTGCCGCTGGTAGCCATTCGCGGTATTTCCGACGGCGCGGCGGAACTGACACGGCTGGAGCACTGGACGCAGTATCTCCATGTCGTGGACGAGCATCTTGCCGCAGCGGTGGATATCATCGAGCGCTGGCACCGGAGCCCGGCCGGGGCGATGGGTTAGACGTTCGCGCTCGGAACAGGCTTTGTTAACCTCTTCTTGACCATAATCGCCGCAAAGCGAACACGTGTCCGGCACCTGCCGCCTCCCCGAGGCAGGCTGGGCGCTTTTCTCTTAATTTTGACAGATTTCCACCCCATCGCCTGCAAACGGGGTCGGGCGCTGGAACCGGGCCGAAAAGGATCACTACATGGAAGCCGTTGACGCTGTGGGCGCTGTTGCTCCCCATGCCGATTTGTCCATCTGGGGCCTGTTCTGGGCGGCCGACTGGATCGTCAAGTCGGTGATGATCGGGCTCCTGGCCGCTTCGGTCTGGGGCTGGGCGATCATTGTGGACAAGACGCTGACCTATCGGCGGACCACCAGCGAAATGAACAAGTTCGAGCGCACCTTCTGGTCCGGGCAGTCGCTGGAAGAGCTTTACCAGCAGCAGGCGGAAAAGCCCTCCGGGGGCTTGGGCGCCGTGTTTGTTGCGGCCATGAAGGAATGGAAAAGGAGCCACGAGCAGAATGCGGCAAGCTTTGTGGGCATGCAGCAGCGGCTCGACAAGGTGCTGGATGTGGCCATTGCGCGCGAAAGCGAGCACCTGGAGAAGCGCTTAGGCTTCCTCGCCACCATTGGTTCGGCCGGCCCGTTTATCGGCCTGTTCGGCACGGTCTGGGGCATCATGAATGCCTTCACCGCCATTGCCGCTTCATCCAATACGAGCCTTGCCGTGGTGGCTGGTCCGATCGCCGAAGCTTTGTTCGCTACGGCCATCGGCCTTGTGGCGGCTATTCCGGCGGTTATCGCCTACAACAAGCTGTCGGCCGATGCGGGCAAGCTGATCGGGCGGCTGGAAGGCTTTGCCGACGAATTCTCAACGATTCTGAGCCGCCAGCTCGAAGCGCGGAGCCGCTAGCATGGGCATGGGTGTTTCATCGGGCGGAGGCGGCGGGGGGCGTCGCAGGCGCGGACGCGGCAAGGCCGTGATGAGCGAAATCAACATCACGCCCATGGTGGACGTGATGCTGGTGCTGCTGATCATCTTCATGGTGGCGGCGCCGATGATGACGGCCGGTGTGCCGCTGGACCTGCCTAGCTCAGCTGCGGCAGCCTTGCCCAACCAGGCCGATCCGATCACGGTTGGCGTGACGCCTGAGGGCGCGGTGTTTATCGGCGAAGACGCGGTGGATGAAGCCCAACTCGTGGCCGAGCTGACCGCGCGTGGCGTCGACGGCGCCGCAGACCGTATTTTCCTGCGCGGCGACACCAGCGCCAATTATGGCGCGGTGATGCGGGTCATGGGCCTCCTGTCGGCTGGGGGCTTCAGCAAGATCGGCCTCATCACGCAGCCGGAACAGTAGTTCAGAGCCATGCGGACCGGCGTCACCGTCTCGATCGTTGCCCACCTCGCCATTATCGGCGTTGGCCTCGTCAATCTCGGCTTTGCCGAGCCCTTGGCGCCGATCGAGAACGCCATCGCGGTGGACCTGGTGCCGATCAGCGAATTCAACAATATCCGCATGGGATCGCTCGACAGCGAGATCGTTGAAACCGATACGCCGTCCATTGTCGAGGACGACCAGCCGGCTGAGCTGGCGCAACCCACCGGCAACACCGAAGAGGATCAGCCGACGCCCGCCGAGGCTGATATCCCGACGCCGGCGCCGGTGACCAATGCCGCGCCTGCCCCCGAGGCCGCTCCGGCGCCAGAGCCTGAGCCGGTGGTTGAGCCGGAACCGGAGCCTGAGCCCGTGGCTGAGCCCGAACCGGCACCAGAGCCGGAACCCGCCCCCGAACCTGAGCCGCAGCCCGAACCGGCGCCTGAGCCTCCACCCGAGCCCACGCCTGAACCGCCGGTGGAAGCGCCGGTGCCGGCAACGCGTCCGACAGAAGTGGCTACTGCCGCGCCTGCGGAAGAAGCGGCGCCGGAGCCAGAGCCTGAACCAGAGGCGGCACCCGAGCCAGAACCGGAACCAGAGCCGGAGCCCGTTGCGCCGACACCGCCGCAGCCTGCGGCGCCGACACCGGCTGCGCGGCCGACGAATCTTGCCG
>CAKTFF010000481.1 GCA_934553185.1 uncultured Devosia sp. | reverse complement strand
CGACAAGGGTTTCGGCAGCTTCGAGGCCTGGCGTGACGAGGTGCTGGAGCAGGAAGAAAAAGAGCGCCACAAGCTCGACCGCCAGATCGTGCGCGAGGAACATTGGCTGCGCTATGGCGTCACCGCCCGCCGCAAGCGCAATGTCCGGCGCTTGGAAGATTTATCCAATCTCCGGCAGGACAGGCGCGAACAGCGGCGTGTCACGGGCAATGTGTCCATGCAAGTTGCCGAAGGCCGCACCTCCGGCGCACTCGTGGCTGATGCCGAACATCTCGCCAAGCGCTTTGGCGACCGTGTCATCGTCGATGACTTCTCCACCCGTATTCTCCGGGGCGATCGCCTGGGTATTGTGGGGCCAAATGGCGCAGGCAAGACCACGCTGATTAAACTCCTTATCGGCCAGCTCGAGCCCGATGCCGGTACGGTCAAGTTGGGCTCGGCCATCGAGCTGGCCATGCTCGATCAGGGGCGCGCCAAACTGCACCCGGAAACCCGTCTCAAGGATGCTCTGACCGGTGGGGGCAGCGATACGCTCCACATCAACGGCCAGCCCAAGCATGTTGTTGGCTACATGAAGGATTTTCTCTTCACCCCCGAGCAGGCCAACACCCCAATCGGCAAGCTCTCGGGCGGGGAGCGAGCCCGGGTTGCCCTTGCTCGCGCTTTGTCATTGCCGTCCAACCTTTTGGTGCTCGACGAACCCACCAACGACCTTGACCTTGAGACGCTGGACCTCCTTGAGGAAATGGTCGCTGATTATCCGGGCACGGTGATCGTTGTCAGCCACGACCGCGACTTTCTTGATCGTGTTGCCACCTCTATCGTCATGGCGGAAGGCGAGGGCCGTTGGGTCGAATATGCCGGCGGCTATTCCGATATGGTCAACCAGCGCGGCGCCGGAGTTTCCGCGCGCCCATCGATCGCTAAGGGACAAGGCAAAGCGCCGAAAAAGGAGATAAGCGGGAGCACTCCGGCTCAAGCCAAGCGCAAGCTGTCCTTCAAGGAAAAGCATGCCTTGGAAACGCTGCCGCGCGACATTGAAAAGCTTGAAGCCGAAATCAAACTGCTCAATGCAGCGCTTGCTGATGGCAATCTCTATGCTCGTGATCCCAATGGCTTTGCCACCAAGAGCAAAGCTCTGGCGGAGGCCGAAACCAAGCGTGTCTCGGCTGAGGAGCAGTGGCTGGAGCTGGAGATGCTGCGCGAAGAGCTTGAAGGCTAATCTTGCCAACCTAGTTGCGGATGCCCGAGGTACTCAAGACCTTCTTTTTCGCCTCCTATGCGCCGCAAGAGCAAGGACCCAAGCTGCCGGCCAGTGTCGACCAGATCCTCGAACACGGTCTCCGCGCCTGGCTGGAATTGCGCAAACATGGGCGAATTCTGCTTTGTCACCACGTGAGCGGCTGAGCCGACCGTTTTGCCAGCCTCGTTAAGGCCGCCAATAATCGCCAGGGCAGAGACTTCGGAAGCGCCAACCCAGCCGTCCGGGCCATCGGGGCGTTTCGATCGCTTGATGACATAGGTCCGAATGGCAT
Source organism: uncultured Devosia sp. (assembly GCA_934553185.1). Taxonomy (GTDB): domain Bacteria; phylum Pseudomonadota; class Alphaproteobacteria; order Rhizobiales; family Devosiaceae; genus Devosia. The sequence continues at coordinate 804 of CAKTFF010000481.1, read as the reverse complement.
CTGTGGGACTGCCAAGATTGACGTCCGCAGCGAACTCATAGGCTATTCCCGCCTCTCCGGCCGCCCGAGCAATGCCCGTCTTCAGGTGTTCGGTATAGGTCAGCGCACTATCTGGCAGAACAATAGAAACCTTGCGGCACCCTCGAAGCGCCAGGCGTTTAGTGGCCGCATAGGCGAAAGCCTCGTTGTCGAAATCGACCCATGGGTGGGCATCTGGCCAATGTGAGCGGCCATGGCTGACAAAGGGAAAGTCGTTGTCGAGCAGGAAACGAATGCGCTCGTCGAAAAGCTCGGCCTTGGAGAAGATCACCCCGTCTGCCATGCGGTTGCGGATCATGTGCCGGATTGGATCGATCGGCGGCACATTGCGGAATAAAGGCGTGATAACGAGGTGGTAGGCGGTGTCCCGCATCGCTTCGCTAAGGCCTGCAACGATGGACGACCCAAACCCATAGATCTGTTCATCCGGCTCCAGCACGAGGCTGATGACATTGGTTCGGCCGGTCTTGAGCCGCAGAGCCGCCCGGTCGGGAAGATAGCCGATCTCTGCCGCGATCTTTTGAACGCGGTCTCTCGTTTCTTGGCTCAGTTCCGGGGCGTTGTTAAGGGCGCGAGATATGGTGGTGACCGCATAGCCGGTCATCAAGGCGATGGTTTTGAGCGTTGGTTTGCCAGAGGGCTTCACACCCCGCTTACCGCCACTGGCCTCCGATAGCTCATTGTCGGTCACGTCTACCTCTTAGCCGCAGCTCGATGCGCAGAGCGCGCAAGGCCGCGACAACACCAGATTGCCCCGTTCACTTC
>CAKTFF010000480.1 GCA_934553185.1 uncultured Devosia sp. | reverse complement strand
GGTGGCCAGGGCCATGCAGGAAGATGCCGTGGGCACCACCATGGAGGTGATCGACGCCATCGGGCAGTTGCCAAAGGAAATGCAGGCAGCCGCAATCTCGGATCTGTTCGGCGACGAAGCTCGGGCCCTTATTCCATTGCTGGGCAATACTAAGGCGCTGAAAGAAGCGCTCGGCTTTGTATCGACCGAAATGGCTTACGCCGGCAGTGTTGGCGCGGAGTTCGAGAAGCGGGCCGCCACTACCGAGTTCGCACTGCAGCGGTTCTGGAACCAGGTCAACGACCTGGGCATCACTATCGGCAACATTCTCCTGCCGCCGCTCAATGACTTCTTGGCGGTGGCTGGGCCGCTGGCTTTGAGGGTCGCCGAGCTGGCGGAAGCACATCCCGAACTGACCCGCAATGTCATTGCGGCGACCGGTGCCCTCATTGGGTTCAAGCTGGCTGTGACCGGCCTCAAGCTGATTGGCTTGGTCGGGAAGGGTGGGGCCATCGATCTGCTCACTCTCGCGTTCCGCGGTCTTATCGAACCGGCCAAAGGGGCTGGTAAGGCAGTCGGCAGCTATGTGGGGCTTCAGGCCAGCTTAGCCGCCATGGACGGCGCGAAGTATGGTGGGTTCGCCAAACTGGTCGACGGCGCGAAGGGGCTGGCACTGGCGGCGCCTGGGATGGGTCTCGCCAAGGCGGCGCTGGCCGCCATCGGCACCGCTCTGGGTGCAATCACGCTGCCGGTAGCGGCTGGCATTGCAGCCGTGGCAGGAGCGGGCTTGCTGATCTACAAGTACTGGGATCGGATCTCTTCGTTCGTAAGCGGCTTCGCATCGGCCATAGGGCAGGAGCTGCAACCTGCGCTTGATGCAGCAAAGCCCATTCTCGACTGGTTCAGTCCGCTGGGTGAAGTCATCGGCAATGGATGGAACATCGCCAAGTCTGCCCTTGAGGGCGTCGGCGGGCTGATCAGCGGCCTCTTCAGCCAAGAACAGCTGACGGAAGAGCAAAAGGCAGCCTTCGCCCAGTCTGGTGCTGACCTCGCCAATCGAATGATCCAGGGATTTAAGGATGCTTGGAACGGCATCTACGAATGGTTTGGTGGAGTTGCTAAGAAAATACTCACTGCCATTGGCACTATCGACTTAACCGGTCTGTTTAAGATCCCCGATCTTGGAGCGATGATCCGCGGGAAGCTGGGCGAATTTGGCATTGGAGGTGGAGACACCAGCACAAATGCTGATGGATCTAAACGCACGGCGCCTGGGCCAAAAATGATCCCAGCAAAAGCAACTGGCGGTCCTTTCGGCTCTGGCCTGACGCTAGTTGGCGAAGAGGGGCCAGAACTCGTGGAGTTTGGTGGTCCGGGTACGGTCCACACCGCAGGCGAAACACGAGACATCTTCAGCGGCGGAAGCGGCAATCGTGTGCCTCCCTCCGTCTCGTTTGGCGACATCATCATCCAGGGCGGCGCAAATGCTACCCCGGCCGAGATTGCGGCGGCGTTTGGTCGGGAGCTTCGTGACTTGATCAGCGGTGGTCAGTTTGACCAAGAGTATGGGGTGGTTTGATGCTTTATCAGCTCGGACCACTCACGCTCGACACGCGGCCCTTCAACGCCGATGACGTCTCCCGCTCGACCTCGGCAGACTTTGCCACCAAGGCCCTGATGGGCACATTGCCAGGCCGGGAGTTCATGGGCGAGGGTGACGACAAGCTGACCATTTCAGGCCAGCTGCTGCCCTTCAAAACGGGTGGCCTCACGGAACTTGAGTTCGCGCATTCAATGCGACGATCTGGGCAGCTGCTGCCGGTGATGCGCGGCGACGGCGTGATGCTCGGGTGGTTCGCCATCGAGGGCATCCAGGAGAGCCACAGCGAGCTGATGCGGAACGGCGTAGGCTTTCTCGTCAAGCACTCCATCAGCCTGGTCAAAGTCGGGCCGGAGGGCGCGGCTGCTGGCGGCATCGTCGGCGCGATCCTCTCTCTCTTCAGCGCGGGGCAGTAGCATGGACGAGATGGTCACTGTTTGGCGCGAGAACCTTACGCTGGACCTGCTGCTCTGGCAGGCGTATGGGCCGGATGGACAAGCCTTGCTTGAGCGTGCGCTGGAACTCAACCCTGGGCTAGCCGGGCTTGGCATCAACCTGCCGCTGGGCACACTCGTTCAGCTTCCCGACCGTCCCTCTGCCGACCCGTTTACGGCGCGGCCGGTCGTTTCTTTATTCGGATAGGACACCCCTCATGCCCTGGAAAGTTAGCTGGCGCGTCCTGATCGACGGGCGCGACATGAGCGATCGCATGCGCCCCTTTCTCCTTTCGGTCACGGTATCGGACAAGGACGGCACGACGTCGGACACC
>CAKTFF010000479.1 GCA_934553185.1 uncultured Devosia sp. | reverse complement strand
ATCGCACGCTTGAAGGGCTTCATCCCGGCCGCATCGACCTTGGTCTCGGCCGGGCGCCGGGTGGCGATGGCTATGCCATGCGCGCCCTGCGCAGCGGTGGTGGCGAGGAATTTTCCGCCTACCTTGCCGAATTGGTGGCCTTTGACGAGGACAGCTTCCCGCCCGAACACCCTTATTCGCGCGTGCCGGTTTCCCCCGGCGGCATTCGCCTGCCGCCGTTGTGGCTGCTCGGATCGTCCGGCGCCAGCGCCCAGGCCGCCGGCCAGTTGGGCATGGGCTATGCCTTTGCCGCCCATTTCTCCCACACGCCGCCAGCGCCCGCCTTTGAAGCCTATCGCTATGCCTTCCAGCCGAGCGCGTCCTTTGCCACCCCGCGCACCATGATGTGCGTGTCGGTGGTTTGCGCCCCCACCGACGAGGAAGCGCAGTACCTCTCCTATTCACAGGCGGTGCAATGGGCGCTGTTCGTCACCGGCCAGCAGCGTCGCCTCATGAGCCCCGAAGAGGCGCACAAAGTGGTGCTGACCACCCAGCAGCAGGGCGTCATCGATCACCAATCCACCCTGTGGATCGTCGGCTCGCCCGAAACGGTGCGTGACACGATCCTCCAAAAGGCGGGCGACAGCCAGGTCGACGAGGTGATGATCACCACCACCCTCCACAGCTACGACCTCCGCCGCCGCTCCTATGCACTGATCGCCGACGCCTTTGGGCTGGAGGCTCGCGGGTAAGTCGCTACACGCGCCACCCTCGCGATGTCACCCCGGCCTTGAGCCGGGGTCCATCCTGAGGTGTAATGCGCGTGAGAGACGTCAGGATGGATCCCGGCTCAGGGCCGGGATGACACCGTGGTTGAGGTTAGGCCAGCGTTCAGGAAGCGTTCGCCCCGATCCGCGCCGTCACCTCGATCTCGACCCGCATTCCCGGCTCGATCATCTGCACGATCAGCATGCTGGCAGCGGGGCGGATATCCTTGAACACCGGCCCCACGGCCTTGACCACCGCATCCACATCGGCGCGATTGCCGACATAGTAAACCACGCGCACGGTGTCCGCGATGGAAGACCCAGCCTCGCGCAGCGCCTTGTCGATGGTGGCGAGCGCATTGCTGGCCTGCTCGCCCACATCCTCGGGCATGCGCATGGTGGCATAGTCATAGCCTGTCGTGCCCGACACATAGACCGTGTCCTCATGCCGGACGGCGCGGGAATAGCCGAACGTGGCTTCGAAGGGCGAACCGGTGGAAACGCGCTGCACCATCGCTGCCTCAGAGCCAGGGGCGGTCGGAGGCCATCTTGCCTTCGAACTGGGTGATGGACGGGTCGGACTTCAGCGTACCGGCAATGTCGTCGAGCCCTTCAAGCAGGATCTGCTTGCGCGAAGGATCGATATCGAAGTGGAGCGTGCCGCCATCCGGACCCTGGATGGTCTGGGCTTCGAGGTCCACGGTCAGCGTGGCATTGGCGCCGCGCTCGGCATCGTCCTGCAACAGCTTGAGCTGCTCGGGCGAGACAACCAGCGGCAGGATGCCGTTCTTGAAGCAGTTGTTGTAGAAAATATCGGCAAAGCTCGTCGAGATTACGCAGCGTATGCCGAAATCGAGCAGCGCCCAGGGGGCATGTTCGCGCGACGAGCCGCAGCCGAAATTGTCGCCTGCCACGATAATGCTGGCTTGGCGATAGCCGGGCTTGTTGAGCACGAAATCGGGGTTCTCGGTACCATCCTCGTTGTAGCGCATCTCGCTGAACAGGGCGGTGCCCAAACCCGTCCGCTTGATGGTTTTGAGGTACTGCTTGGGGATGATCATGTCGGTGTCGATATTGATGATCGGCAGGGGCGCCGCGACACCGGTCAGGGTGGTGAATTTTTCCATGGGAAAGCCTCGCTTTGAGAGCGGTGATGGCGCACAACACGGCTGTGGGTCAAGTCCGCAAGTCCTCATTGCGTTCGGCTGGCGGCTGCATATGGCACATCAGGAGCACTTTGGATGTATCCGCTACCGCCAGACGATTGCCGCCCGCCTGCCTCGCCCGAGCAGATCGCCCAGGCCGAAAAGGCCTTGGGCACCACCTTTCCCCAAGACTATCGGGCGTTTCTGGCCTTCAGCAATGGCTTCGACGGCGAGATCGCGGGGCACTATCTTGTGCTTTGGGGCACCGACATGTTGGCGGAGCTGGCCAGCGGCTACGACGTGCTGCCGCCCACCGCCAGCCAGGTGATGATCGGCTCCAATGGCGGACCAACCGCCTTTGCCATTCTGGGGGGAAACTACGTTTCCTTCCCCTTCGTGTTTGCCGGGCCGCTGGAGGATGAGATCCGCGTGCTGGCCACCAGTTTCACGGCTTTCCTCCAAGCC
>CAKTFF010000478.1 GCA_934553185.1 uncultured Devosia sp. | reverse complement strand
GTGGCGGGGTGAGCCGGGCGCAGCCTTTGCCTGCTGCGCAGGTCCGAGATCGGGCCGCAGGAAGGCGAGCGACCTTCTTGCGCGATTCCCGAACTGCTCCAAAAACCGGCGCCCCGAGGCGTTTTCGTCTCACATAAATCCTATCCAGAGGCGAATTCCGCCTCGGGGCCCGCCTATCTCTCCCCCACCCGGAGGCGCACCGCGCCATCCGTCGCTTCGGCACGTCTGGTGCTGGGGACGCGGTGAAAAGCAAGCTATTTGAAGTCGGAACGAACTGGGTAAGCCCTCGTTGAAGGGCTCGGGGCGGTTATCCGCAATAAGCGCGCAGCGTCGCGCTTCCTTCAAAGGACTTGATCGATGAAAAAGATTCTTCTGGCTTCCGTCGCCGCACTCGCGCTTGGCGCCGCTGTGCCCGCTTTTGCCCAGGACGCCGTTGTTGGCGTTGAAAGCTCCGATGCCGACACCAATGCCGTGATCGGCGCAACCGGTGGCGGCGCCACGGGTGCCGTGATCGGCGGCATGGTTGGCGGCCCGATCGGCGCCGTGATCGGCGGCTTTGCCGGCGCGACCCTGGGTGGCGAAGCCGGCGTTGCCGCCTCTTCGGTCGAATACGTGACGGCCAACCCGGTTGAAACCATCTACATCGATGGCGCGACCGATATTGGCTACGTCGTTCCGGCTGAAGTCAACGTTTACCCGATCCAGGGTGACGAGCAGTATGGCTATATCTACGCCAACGACCGCGTCTGGATCGTTGATCTGCAGACCCGCGCCCTCGTCCAGTCGCCCGGCTACCTCGTGCCGCAGACCGCAGCCGACTATGCCCTGGCCAACCCGACCACGGGCTTTGAAGCACAAGGCGACGTCGTTGTCGGCTATGTCGTCCCCGAAGGCGCCGAGATCGCAACCATCCCCGAATCCCGCTATGGCTACGTCTATCTCGGCGATCGTCCAGCCCTGGTGGATCCCTCGACCCGCACCGTGATCTGGGTCAACTAAGCCCTTCGCCCACCATGCGCGCCGCCCGGTTCACCCCGGGCGGCTTTGCTTTGCCCGGGACCAGGAGACCTCCATGGACAGCAAGCCCGAACTCACCATCACCTACTGCACGCAATGCAACTGGCTCCTGCGCTCCGCCTGGATGGCCCAGGAAGTCCTGTCCACCTTCAGCCTCGAAATCGGTTCGGTCACGCTTGTCCCGGGCACCGGCGGCATCTTTGAAATCACCCTTAATGGCGATCTGGTCTGGGAGCGCAAGCGTGACGGCGGCTTCCCCGATGTCAAGCAACTCAAGCAGCTCGTGCGCGATCGCATCGACCCCACCCGCAGCCTTGGCCACCTCGATCGCACCTAGCTATCCCCGCCGGGTCTCGCCAAGGGCATAATCGCCCATTCCCAAGCGGCTGATCTTCATATTAGTCTGCCCGGGAAATTTCGGGAGCCTCGCCCTTCATGCGTTCATTGTTCAAATCCGCCGCTGCCGCCACCATTCTCGCCGCTTCTGCCGTTGCCGCTGCCAACGGGCAGGATGCCCTGCCGGACCTTGGTGGCCGCACCATCGTGGCCGTCACCGAAAACGCCTATGTGCCGCTCAACTTTGCCGATCCGGCAACCGGGGAAGGCATCGGTTTTGAATACGACCTGTTCAACGAGATCGCCACGCGCCTCAATGCCGAGGTGGATTGGGAGCTTTCGAGCTGGGACGTGATGATCCAGGCGGTGCGCGACGGCCAGTTCGACATCGGCATGGATGGCATCACCATCAACGAAGAGCGCAAAGCCCAGATCGACTTTTCCGACAGCTACCTGACCTCCCAGCAGCTGATGCTGGTGCGGGCCGACGAGACGCGCTTCACCGACGCGGCCGCTTTCGGCGCCGACGAAAACCTGCTGGTCGGCGCCCAGGCCGGCACCACCAACTTCTATGTCGCCGTCTACAATGTGCTTGATGGCGACGAAGCCAATCCACGCATCAAGCTGTTCGATACCTTTGGCGCTTCCGTACAGGCGCTTCAATCGGGTGACGTCGACACCGTGTTGATGGATCAAACCTCAGCCAATGGCTATATTGGCGCCAATCCGGGCGCCTTCAAAGTCGTCGGCGAGCCGCTCGGCACCGAGGACTTCGGCTTCATCTTGACGCCCGGCTCCGATCTCGTCGCCCCGGTCAACGCCGCCCTTGCGCAGATCAAGAGCGATGGCACCATGGCCAAGCTCGAGCAGAAGTGGTTCTACGAATACAACGCCGCGCAGTGATCGACCTCTCCTGATCGCTCAGCCGCCTCCAGCCTTCCCCCGCTTTGGGGGGAGGTGCCGCTCCGGCGTCGCGGGGCAATCGGTGCCCGCTCTCGCATGACCTACCATCCCCGCC
>CAKTFF010000477.1 GCA_934553185.1 uncultured Devosia sp. | reverse complement strand
GCCGTGTATCTGCTTTGGCTGGCCTATGGGGCGGTGTTCCATGGTGGCGGCCTGCGGCTGGCGGAGGCGGCAAAGCGCAAGCCGACCTTGCGGCAAAGCTGGATGACCGGTATCGGCATCAACCTCCTCAACCCCAAGGTCGTGCTGTTTTTCGTGACCTTTCTGCCTCAGTTCGTCGAGGCGCACGATCCGGCTGCTACCGGCAAGCTAATCTTTCTGGGCCTTGAATTTGTTCTTATCTCCATCCCACTTGGCGTCCTGACGGTGCTCTTGGCGGAGCGTCTGGCTGCGGCGTTCCGGTCCAGCCGGTGGGTCGAGCGGGCGCTGAACTGGAGCTTTGCCGCCATTTTCACCGCCTTTGCCGCCACCATTTTGTTTGCGCAGGCCCGGCACGGATGAATTACCGCCACGCCTTTCACGCCGGCAACTTCGCCGATGTCGTCAAGCACCTGATCCTCGTGCGGATCATCCACTATCTCAAGCGCAAGCCGGCCCCCTTCCGGGTGATCGATACCCATGCCGGTCCTGGGCTTTATGATCTTCAAGGGGACGCTGCGAACCGCACCGGCGAGTGGGTGGAGGGCATCGGCCGGGTCATGGACGCGCTCACCGGTGAAGCGGCTGAGCTTGCCACGCCTTATTTCGATGCCATCAAGGCACGCAATGCCGATGGCGCCTTGCGCTTCTATCCCGGCTCGCCGCTGATCACTCGCCACCTGCTGCGCGAGCAGGATCGCTTGTTTGGCCTGGAGCTGCATCCGCAGGACAGCGACACGCTGCGCGAGAACTTTGCCGGTGACTGGCAGGCGCGCGTCACCCACCTCGACGGCTGGGCAGCGCTCGGCACCCACCTCCCGCCCAAGGAAAAGCGCGGGCTGGTGCTGGTAGATCCGCCCTTTGAAGAGCGCGGCGAGTTCCCCCGCATGGTGGCGGCGCTTGGCAAGGCGCATAGACGCTGGCCGGGCGGCATCTATGCCTTCTGGTATCCGGTCAAGGATCCGGTGGAGGTTGGGCAGTTCGTGCGGGAGCTGCGGGCCACCGGCATCGGCAAGATCCTCCGTGTCGAACTGACGATCAGCCGCCCGACCACGCCGCCGACGCTCCATGGCACAGGCATGATCGTGGTCAATCCGCCTTTCGCCCTCGAAAGCGAGCTTGCTATCCTCCTGCCGCCGCTGGCTGAACTTCTGGGTCGCGACGGGCAGGGGCGCTGGCTGGTGGAGTGGGTCGCCGGGGAGTAGGTTCGGAACGCCAGCCATGGGGCTGCGTTGTTCTCCCATCACCGGAGAGCCTTATGGACATTCTGCGCATCATCCTGTCCGTCATTATTCCGCCCGTGGGCGTTTTCCTTCAGGTCGGGATTGGGCTGCAGTTCTGGCTCAACATCCTCCTGACGCTGCTGGGCTATTTCCCGGGCCTCATCCACGCGGTTTGGGTGATCCTTCGCCGCTAAAAACGGTCCGGCACCTTTCCGCTCAGTCCCGGGACTTGCGCGTCTCGCGCCGCTCGCGCGTCATGCGGGTGGGCGCGTGAAAGCTAGGGGGCTTGTCTTTCACCCAGCGGATAAAGGCGGCCATTTCCGGATCGCTGCGCAGACTCTCCACATCGGCCAGGCGTGTGGCCAGCTCGGTTTCCGAGAAGCGGGCATGGATGGCGCTGTGGCAGATCTGATGCAGGCGCACCGTGCCCTGGTTTAGCCCGCCCTTGAGCTTGGGAATCAGGTGATGGCGGCTCGATTTGGCTTGAGGCGGAATGGGGCGCTCGCAGAGCGGGCAGATATCGGGCACACGACGAGCGGCGGCGGCTTCAACGAGCGCAATGGCTTCCTCGATGCGGCGCTGCCTCGGGCTCATACGCTCGCCAAGGCGTCCCGATCCTTTTTGCTCAAGCGTTCGCTTTCGCTCTTGAGCTGGCCGCAGGCGGCAAAGATGTCGCGGCCGCGTGGCGTGCGCACCGGGGAGGCGTAGCCGGCCTTGTTGACGATATCGGCGAAACGCTCGATGCGCGAGGAGGGCGAGGTGCCGTAGTTCGATCCCGGCCAGGGATTGAACGGAATAAGGTTGATCTTGGCCGGTATGCCGGCCAGTAGCCGCACCAGTTCGCGCGCCTCGGCATCGCTGTCGTTGATGCCGTCGAGCATCACATATTCGAAGGTGATGCGGCGCGCGTTGGATAGCCCGGGATAGTTGCGGCAGGCCTCCAGCAGTTCCTCGAGCGGCCATTTCTTGTTGATGGGCACAAGGACGTCGCGCAGGTCGTTGTTGGTGGCATGCAGCGAAATGGCGAGCATGACGTCGATCTCGCGCCCGGTCGGCTCGATAAAGGGCACGACCCCGGATGTGGAGAGGGTAATACGGCGTTTGGACAGCGACATG
>CAKTFF010000476.1 GCA_934553185.1 uncultured Devosia sp. | reverse complement strand
ACCCACACAAGGGCAAAGACAGGCGAATCTACAGCTAAGCTACAAAGCTTACCGATTTTGCCCGGCCGACCCAACCCGCAGTAGCCCTCTTCCCCCAGCTTCAAGCCTATCTTGGGTTACGGAAAGGTGCGTCGATTAGGTTGCGCCTCGCGCGCAAGTTGATCAATGGTGGCGCAAATCCTTTCGACCAACAGCTCAGTTTGATGCTCTGAATCGGGGTTGGGGGAACAAAGCCCTGCACTGCTTGGTTGCTGCTCGACACACTCGCACAACCAAGGAGCATGACCGATGAGCAGTTCCAACACCACCACGGACCATGACGATATCCGCGAATGGGCCGAGGCCCGCGACGGGCATCCCGCCAAGGTGGACACCGGCGGCGAGGGCGGCATTCTCCGCATCGACTTCGGTGAAAAGGAAGACAATCTCACGCCCATCGAATGGGATGAGTTCTTTGAAATTTTCGACGAAAACAAGCTCGCCTTCCTGTATCAGGATGAAACCAGCGACGGCGGACAGAGCCGTTTCAACAAGTTCGTCAACCGCGAATAGGAAAGCCGCCATATGACCGATCAGATGCAGGCCGCCATTGTGACAGGACCCGGCATGGTCGAGCTGCAAAGCCTCGACCTGCCCTTGCCAGGTGAAAACCAGGTGCGGATCCGTCTCGAAGGCTGCGGCGTCTGTGCGTCCAACCTGACGCCCTGGTCAGGCCCGGAATGGATGAAATTTCCCACCGAGCCTGGCGGCCTAGGCCATGAAGGCTGGGGTTTTGTGGATGCGGTCGGGGCAGGGGTCTCGAACCTCGCTGTCGGCGATCGCGTCGTAGCCCTGTCCTATCACAGCTATGCCAGCCACGACATTGCCGACGCCGCAGCCGTCGTGAAGCTGCCCGATGCCCTTGCCGGCATGCCTTTTCCCGGCGAGCCGTTGGGCTGCGCCATGAACATTTTCAAGCGCTGCAATATCGAAGCGGGACAGACCGTCGCCATCGTCGGTATCGGCTTTTTGGGTGCGCTTCTTACCCAGCTGGCCGTCGCCGCCGGCGCCCGCGTCATCGCCATCGCCCGTCGCCCCTTCGCGCTCGACCTCGCCAAGAGCATGGGCGCGAGCGAAACCATTGCGATGGACGACCACTGGCGCATCATCGAAACAGTCAAGAACCTCACCGGCGGCCAATTCTGCGACTGCGTCATCGAAGCGGTCGGCAAGCAGTGGCCGCTGGACCTGGCGGCCGAACTGACGCGCGAGCGCGGTCGTCTGGTGATTGCCGGCTACCATCAGGATGGCCCACGCCAGGTCAACATGCAGATGTGGAACTGGCGCGGCATCGACGTCATCAACGCCCATGAACGCGATCCCAAGATCTACATCCAGGGCATTCGCGACGCCATCGCGGCCGTGGAAGAAGGGCGGCTCGACCCCTCTGCGCTCTACACCCACACCTACCCGCTGTCCGAACTCGACACCGCCCTTAATGCCACCCGTGACCGGCCCGATGGCTTCATGAAGGCTCTGGTGCTCTACCCTTAAGAGCGCCGCGACCATCATTTCGGCATCTGTGTTGCGTTCGGGAATCCCTATGGGCAAGCGTATCGGCGTCCTCACCTTTCATCGCTGCATCAACTTCGGCTCCTTCTGGCAGGCGCACTGCCTCGTCCAGGGGCTGCGCGCGCGTGGCCACGACGCCGTTCTGCTCGACCACCATTCAAGCCGCATCAACCTCGTGGAATGGCGCTGCGCCCTGCGCCCCGATGCCATCATCGGCAACAACCATTACCGCGCGGATTATGTCGGCAAGACGCGCCGCTTCTTTGAGGCGTTTGACACGCTCCCCCTGTCGGCGCCGTTCCCGCTCGACAAACCGGAAGCCGCCGGGCACTACGACCTGGTTCTGGTGGGCAGCGACGAGGTCTTCAACCTCCGGCACCCCTGGTATGGCGGCGTGCCGCTGTTTTATGGCGAAGGCCTATCCACCGATCGGCTGGCCTCCTATGCCGCAAGCTTCGGCAACCAGTCTGCCCCAGAAGGGCTCGACCCCGCCTGGGCCGAACGCCTGCGCCGCTTCGATGCCCTTTCCGTGCGCGACGACAATTCCTTGCAGATCGTCGAAACGGCCCTCGGCACCAAACCAACTCTTGTGCTTGATCCGTGTCTCCAGTTCGCCGATCTCGTACCCAAGAACCCGCAGCCCACAGAGAGCCGCTATGCTCTCGTCTACGGGCACGATTTCGCCCCCTGGTTCAAGCACGCCACCCGCCAATGGGCCGACCGGCACGGCATGCGCCTCATCAGCCTGGGCTATGACAATGGCTGGGCCGACGAGCAGCGCATCAATATCGGCCCCTTCGAGTTTGCTTCGCTCGTGGCAGGCGC
>CAKTFF010000475.1 GCA_934553185.1 uncultured Devosia sp. | reverse complement strand
GCGCGCGGGCTCAAGGTCATCATGGACCAGGTGGTCAGCCACACCTCCGACCAGCATCCGTGGTTCCAGGAATCGCGCCTGTCGCGCACCAATAGCCGCGCCGACTGGTACATTTGGGCGGACCCGCTGCCCGATGGCTCCCCGCCCAACAACTGGCCTGCCGTGTTCGGCGGTCGCGCCTGGGAGTGGAACCCCACGCGCGGGCAATACTACATGCACAATTTCCTCGCCGCGCAGCCCGACCTCAACTTCCACAATCCCGATGTGCAGCAGGCCGTGCTCGACGTCATGCGCTTCTGGCTCGAACGCGGCGTCGATGGCTTCCGGCTCGACACCGTCAACTACTACTTCCACGACAAGCAGCTACGCTCCAATCCGCCCAACACTGTTCGCGAGCATCTCGCCTATGCCGTGAACCCCTATGACATGCAGGAGCACAAGTTTTCCAAGTCGCAGCCGGAAAACCTGGATTTCCTGCGCCGCGTCCGGGCGCTGCTGGACCAGTTCCCCGGCGCGACATCGGTTGGCGAAGTGGGCGACGCGCACAAGGGTGTTGAGCTCATGGCGGAGTACACCGCTGGCGGTGACACGCTCCACATGTGCTACGGCTTTGATTTCCTCGACCGATACTTCTCCGCGACCCATTTCCGCGAGCGCCTCGCCAAATTCTTCGAGGCCGGCCCGGACAGCTGGCCTTGCTGGAGCTTTTCCAACCACGACGTGCCCCGCCATGTGACGCGCTGGGGCAAGCACGGCGGCTCGTCTGACGAACTCGCGCGCCAGTGTGCGGCGCTGGTTTTGTCCTTGCGCGGCTCGGTCTGTCTGTATCAAGGCGAGGAACTGGGCCTGCCGGAGACCGATCTGCTGTTCGAGGAACTGACCGATCCGCGCGGCATCCGCTTCTGGCCCGAAGACAAGGGCCGCGACGGCTGCCGCACCCCCATCCCCTGGGAAGACGGCGAGGCGCCAAACGGCTTCACCACGGGCACGCCATGGCTGCCGATCAAGGAGCCGCAATCGGCTCTCGCCGTCGCCGGGCAGGTCGCCGACGACCATTCGACCCTGGCATTTTACCGCACGGTTCTGGCCTGGCGCAAAACTCATCCGGCGCTGATCACCGGCGACATGGACTTCCTGGGCGAAGGCGAGCCGGTGCTGGCTTTCCGCCGCACCCTGGGCGACGACGCGCTGCTCTGCCTCTTCAATCTGTCGGGGGGCGAACAGGCGCTTGAACTCTCCGGCCTGCCGGAGGGCGCTGCAATCGAACCAATCGGGCAGAACGCCGCGCTGAGTGGCACGGCATTGACGCTTGGCCCAAGCGGCTTTGCGTTTATACGCATCGACCCTGCAGCGAAGATCAGCCTTCGCTTCGCCCCTGCCGCAGCTCATAGCGCTTAACCAGCACGACCACGAGCGGGATGGCAAGGCTGAGCATCAGAAGGCGGATCACATGGTGGGCGGCGATAAAGGCGGTATCGTAGCCAAGCGCGATGCCGAGCGCTCCCATGCCCTCCAGCGCGCCGGGCGATAGACCGAGCCAGATCTGGCCATAGGGCATATCGACGACGAGGCTGACGAGGTAAGCGATCAACGACACGATGGCCACCGTCATGGCGGTGGCCACCAGCCCGCCCTTGGCGGCCGAAACGAACTCGCGGCGGGAAACGCCGGCAAAGCGCGACCCGATCAGCGCGCCGGTGAGAATGAAGGTAATAGTCACAAGCGGGCCGGGCAGGGCATCGACATAGAGCCCACCCAATCTGGCTGCGGTGGACACCGCCATTGCCCCGAGGACAAATGCGGCCGGCAGCTTGAGGCGGCTAAACAGCAGTCCGCCCAGAACGCAGGCTCCGGCAAGCGCCAGCACCTGCCAGAGGGGCAGAACCGCGCCGCGCGCCACCGGCTCGAAATGGTCGATGGGCAAAAACATCGAGCCGATCGGCACCGCAATGGTCAGCATGAAGATGCGGATCACCTGAATGGTGACGATCTGGCGCGCATCGCCCACGCCGGCGGCCGCAATGCTCATCACGAAGGAGAGGTGGCCCGGAAACGAGCTGAGATAGGCGGTGCCCCGATCGAGCTTGAACACCCGCACCAGCATCGCCCCAGTCAGAACGATGATCAGCACCAGCTCCACGGCCAGGGCAAGGAGGCTGACCGGCCAACTCCACAAGAGCTGCAGGCTGTCCGGCGCAACGCTGGCGCCCATCGACATGCCGATCAGAATGAAAATGGTGGTTTGCAACCACGGGGGCAGGGACACGCGGAAGCCCGCCATGGCCGCCCCGGTCACCGCCAGCGCCCCGCCCATCAACCAGCCGGCGGGCAGGCCAAGCAGGGTAGCCGCGCCGCCGCCGAGGGCGGAGATGGCGATGGTGAGGAGAGTGGGGAG
>CAKTFF010000474.1 GCA_934553185.1 uncultured Devosia sp. | reverse complement strand
CGCGCACTGAAGAAAAAGCTGCAGCGCGAAGGCGTCTTCCGCGAGATGAAGCTGCGCAACTACTACGAGAAGCCCTCCGAAAAGAAGGCTCGTCAGAAGGCCGAGGCCGTTCGTCGCGCCCGCAAGCTGGCCCGCAAGCGCGCACAGCGCGAAGGCGGCATGCCCGCAGCACCGGCCCGTCCGACGCCAGCACGTCCCGGCGCAGCCGCGGCACGATAAGCCTCCGACGAATACAGGTTTTGAAAACGCCGCCTTTCAGGGCGGCGTTTTTGTTTGCTCAAGGCGGGGCTATGCCACGCGAGGCCTGAAGCGCAGCAAACCGGCAACGGCAATGGTCAGCGCAGCCATGATGGGGAGCAGCGTCGTCAAGGCGGTGCTCGCATCGGGAAAGATCGTCCTGATTATTGGGCAATAGCACCGTCGAAGAAGGGGCGGACCCGGTCCCAGATGCCGATCTCCCAAAGATTGTTGTGCGTGGCGCCAGGCACGATCCAAAGTTCGGTCTTGTTGGGCACCAGATCATAGAGGCGCTCGCCATTGCTGACCTCGATGGTGGCGTCTGCGGTGCCATGCACAACCATTACCGGCTCGGTGACATCCTTGATCCACTCATTGTTGGGGAATTGATCCTCCATGGCGAGCGCCACGGGCAGATACGGATAGCGCTCCTGCGCCACCGTCGCTGCTGAAAGGAAGGGCGCTTCCAAAACCAGCGCCTGGGCGTCGCGCTGGCTCGCCGTATAGGTCGATGGTCCCGAGCCCAGCGACCAGCCCCAAAGCACTATGGGGGCGCCCTGCCCTTGCGCCCAGTCGAATGCCGCCAGAGAGTCTTGCAAGATATTGTCCTCGGTGATGTTTCCGGGTGACGCGGGGAAGCCGCGATAGTCGAAGGAGAGAAAGCCGTAGCCCTCGCTCACCCAGCGCTGGAAGCGATCATATTCGGCGGTGAAGCTGCCGGTATTGCCTTTGAAGTAGAGGATCAGCGGCTTGCCGGCTGCCGGCGCCTGGTACCAGCCGTTTACGACGCCGTCTCCAGACGGGATCGCCACTTCCCGTGCCCCCGGCAAGCCCGCATCGGCTAACGTCGTGAGCTCGCCGGCTGCGCTATACTGCAGCGCGCGCTGGTTAAAATAGATGTAGCCAAAAGCAACGGTGTAGAACGCCGCCACCAGCAGCACCAAGCCGACCGTTACGCGCACAAATATTTTCACGAGGAGCATTCTCCGGGCAGGACCAAGCCGCTTAGGCCAGCTTTTCGCCGCCGCGGCAAGTCGGGGCCAAGTCAGATTTCAGCGAGCGTTTGCTCCAGTGCCTTTTGGAAGACCTCGTCGGGCTGCGCACCGGACAGAGCATATTTCTCCCCGAACACAAAGAACGGCACGCCGCGAACGCCTTGGGCGGCTGCGTCCCCCGCGAGCTTCTGGGTGATCGCCAGTTCGGTCTCGTCGCTCATCGCGTCGAGCGCATCTCCCCGATCCCAGCCATATTCGACGGCTATGTCGGCAAGAACATTGTCATCATTGATCTGGCGATGCTCGAGGAAATAGGCATTCGCGATGGCGTTGGCCAGTTCATGCTGGTTGCCGTTCGGCTTGGACAGGCGGGTTATGGTGTGCGCCTTGGCGGTATTGAACATGCGCGGCTGCTTGGAGAGATCAAGGTCAACCCCAGCCTTCCTGGCCTCGCCCTCGACGCGCGCCCACATCTCCTGTGGATCACGCCCGTAACGCTCCTTGAGCATGGCGCCGACGTCCACGCCCTCGGGCGGCACATTGGGATCGAGATAAAAGGGGTGGTTTTCGACGACGACCTCAACATCTTCCGGCAGTTCGGCCAACGCCTTGTCCAGCCGCGCGGAGCCGACAATGCACCAGGGGCAAACCACGTCGGTGAACACGTCGACTTTGAGCAATCTGGTCATGGCAGGTCCTTGGCGCTTCGCCTTTGATCCTGCCTCACATGGCGCGATTGGCGCCGGCATTCAAGAACGCACGTGGAGGTAACCTTCAGCCCTTAGCTCAGGCTGCCCTGGGCGTTGTTGGTGATGCCAAATGGAGGAGCCCAGCTGGCAACCAGGCTGAGGCCGAGGAAAGCGCTGAAGCCAATCCAAAGGAGGCCCGGCATCATCACCAGCGAAGCGACGCGGGAAACGGCAGCAGCGCGAAAGCTTGCAGACAGGCCAACGAGGAAGAGGGTGATGGTGAAAATGCTCAGCATCAGCGAGTCGAGCAGGCCAACCATAAACGGCAAGGCAACAGTGCCCAGAACAAGCGCGATGGTGAAACCTGCAGCCGAGCGGCTGCCTGCGCGCCAGGCCAGCCAGCCCCCCACGCCAAACAATGGCAGACTAGCGATATGCAGCGTTGCACCCAACCAGCCGGGAAGACCAAAGGGCGCAAAGA
>CAKTFF010000473.1 GCA_934553185.1 uncultured Devosia sp. | reverse complement strand
CAACTTATTCAGTCCGGCCGCTCGCAAGAACAATGGACCGCCGATCCGCAGGGATTGTCGCCCAAGGACATGGCCATGTTCCTGGTCATGCCCGAAGTCGATGGCCGGATCGGCGGCCTCCTTGTCGGCCACAAGGGCGATGCCGTCTGGCACGAGCGCTGCCAGGTACCGCTGACCAGCTACCGGCCGGATCCGTCTGGCATTAGCCGAGCCGTCGCGCTTGCCCGCAACTGGGCCACCCTGCACGCTACTCCACGGGGCGAGCGCCGTATCGCCATGGTTCTCGCCAACTACCCCATTCGCGACGGCCGCCTCGCCAATGGCGTCGGTTATGACGCGCCGCAATCCACTGTTCGCATGCTTGAGGCTCTGCAGGGCGCTGGTTACAGCCTCGACGCGAGTGGCACGCCACTCCCAAGCAGTGCCGAGCTGATTGCTGCGCTCCAGGCCGGTCCCACCAATGCCCAGCCGCAGCGCGGTACTTCGCCGGCTAAGTTACCGCTTGGCCGCTACCGCGAGCTTTTTGCGACACTGCCCCAAGCTATTCAGCGCGACGTCACCGACCGCTGGGGCGATCCGGCGACCGACCCATTTGTCCGCGACGACAGCTTCAACCTTCCCGCACTCCGCTTCGGCAATATCGCCGTGCTGCTGCAACCAGCGCGCGGTTACCATCTCGATCCAACCACCAGCTACCATGATCCGGCTCTGGTGCCGCCCCATGCCTATCTTGCCGCTTATTTGTGGCTCCGGCACGAATGGGGTGCCCATGCGCTGATCCACAACGGCAAGCATGGCACGCTCGAATGGCTGCCCGGCAAGGCGACGGCGCTCGACGAGGCGAGCTATCCCGATGCGCTTTGGGGGCAATTGCCGCACCTTTATCCCTTCATCGTCAACGATCCGGGCGAGGGGTCGCAGGCCAAGCGCCGCACCGGCGCGGTGATCATCGACCACCTCGTGCCGCCCCTGACTCGCGCTGAAACCTATGGCCCGCTCAAGGACCTTGAGGCGCTGCTGGACGAATATTACGCGGCCTCGGGCATGGACCGCCGCCGACTTGCCGACCTGCGCCGCCGCATTCTCGATTTCGCGCGGGACGCCCGTCTCGACCGCGATATCGCCCTGCCGGAGGACGAAACCGAGGCGCTGATCACCATCGACAATTTCCTGTGCGACCTTAAGGAAGCCCAGATCCGCGATGGCCTGCATGTTTTCGGGCAGTCGCCCGAGGGTGTCTTCGAACGCGATCTGGTGGTTGCCCTGGCACGGGTGCCGCGTGGGGAGGGGGCGGGTGACGCGTCGCTGATCCGCGCGCTGGCCGACGACCTCAAGCTTGGCTTTGATCCGCTGACGGCAAGGCTGGGTGATCCCTGGACCGGCCCAACGCCCACAGTCGCTTCCCTCGGGCTTGACCCGGGGGCCACAAGCAACCCTGCACAAGCGGCGAGTGACCCTCGGATCAAGTCCGAGGGAAGCACCGCGTTTGCGGGGCGTACAGCGCCACGTACCGTTGGCGACCTGGTCGAACACCTGGAACGCCTTGCCGCCGACCTCGTCTCCGGCACGCCAGCCGATCCATGCTGGACCGCTACGCGCGCCGTGCTCGACACGATAGAGACGACCATCCGCCCTCGGCTCGCTGCGTCCGGCCCTGCCGAAATGACAGCGCTGCTCGGCGCGCTTGACGGCAAACACGTCCGCCCTGGCCCGTCTGGCGCACCTTCGCGCGGGCGGCTCGATGTTCTGCCGACGGGGCGCAACTTTTATTCCGTGGACACCCGCGCCGTTCCGACGCCTACGGCATGGGAACTGGGGCAGAAATCGGCTGAGTCTTTGGTGCTGCGCCACCTTCAGGATCACGGCCATCATCTGCGCGCCGTGGCGCTTTCGGTCTGGGGCACCGCCAACATGCGCACAGGCGGTGACGACATTGCCCAGGCCATGGCGCTGATCGGCGCACGTCCCCGCTGGGATCCCGGCTCGCTTCGGGTTTCCGGCTATGAGATCATCCCGCTGGCCAAGCTCGGGCGCCCACGCGTCGATGTCACCTTGCGCATATCCGGTTTTTTTCGCGACGCCTTTCCCGACCAGATTGGGCTGTTCGATCGCGCCATCCGGGCCATCGGCGCCCTGGATGAGCCGGCGGAAGACAACCCGATCGCCGCAACCATGCGCACCGATGCACTCGGCTTGATCGCCAGGGGCCAACCCGAACACGCCGCCGGCCACCGCATCTTCGGCTCGCGCCCAGGCACTTATGGCGCCGGTCTCAACGCGCTGGTGGACTCCGGCGCCTGGGGCTCAAAGGCCGATCTGGCCGATCAGGCCATCGCCTGGGGCCAATACGCCTATGGTGCTAAGTCGGCGGGCACGCCCGAGCGCGACCACTTCACGCGGCGCCTGGGT
>CAKTFF010000472.1 GCA_934553185.1 uncultured Devosia sp. | reverse complement strand
GCCATGCCCAGAAGCGTTGCGTTCCTGGCCGAAGATTCCACCACGGTGCAGCCCGTCGCGTCGGCATAAAGCTCCATCAGCACGGCGTTCTTGGTGTGGCCGCCCGTGACATGCAGCGTGTCGATGGCATAGCCGCGCGTGTTGAGGGTTTCGAGGATATGCCGCACGCCCAGGGCGATAGAGACCGCAGTCCGCCAGTACAGACGGCACAGCGAATCGAAGTCGCTGTCGAGCGTCAGGCCAGAGATGACGCCCAGGGCAAACGGATCGCCGAGCGGCGAGCGGTTACCATGAAAATCGGGCAGCACATGGAGGCGCTCGGCCAGTTGCAGCCCCTCGCGCTCGCGCAGATCCATGATGCGGCGGGCAATACGGTGATGCATGTCCGTGCTGGGTTCACCGCCCGCGCCATGCCAGCGGATGATGTGATCAAGGAGGGCGCCGGTAGCCGATTGCCCCCCTTCGTTGAGCCAGACGCCCGGCAGGACGGCGCCGAAATAGGGTCCCCAGACACCCGTGGTCGGCCGGGCTTCGGCCGACAGCGCCATTACGCAGCTCGACGTGCCGGCAATCAGCGCCAGGTGGCGATCGATGGTGCCCACATCGTGGGTGAAGGCGCCCAGCAAGCCCAGCGCGCCGGCATGGGCATCGATCAGCCCCGCGCCGACCCGGCAGTTGGTGGTGAGGCCAAGATCGGCCGCAGCCTGGGCAGTGAGCGGGCCAAGATCGGTGCCGACGGGGCTGGCCTCGTCAGGGAGCGCGGCTTTGCCGCCCATATCCTCCAAGCCCACCGCCCGGAGGAAGTCGCTCTGCCAGCTGCTCTCGACATGGGCGAGATAGGTCCATTTGCAGGTGAGCGTCGATTGTGAGCGGGCGAGGGACCCCGTGGCTTTCCAGGACAGGAAATCGGCCAGATCGAACATCATGGCGGCCCGCGCCCAGCTTTGGGGCATATGACGCTTGAGCCACATCAGCTTGGGCACTTCCATTTCCGGCGACATCACGCCGCCGGCGTAATCGAGCACCATGTGCCCGGTTCGGGTGCATTCTTCGGCCTCGGCCAAAGCCCGGTGATCGAGCCAGACCACCGTGTCCCAGCGGTCCTCGCCATTGGTGGAAACAGTGACCGGGTCGCCCGCAGCGTCGCGCACCACCAGCGAACAGGTCGCGTCAAAGCTCAGCCCCACCACATCGGCAGGGTCGGCGTCCGCCAGTGCCAGAGCCTCGCGCACCGCCCGGCAAACGGCGCGCCAGATCTGCTCGCTGTCATGCTCGGCATGGTTGGCGTCGCTGCGATTCATGGCGATGGACTGCTCGGCCCGGCCCAGCAAGGCGCCAGCGGCGGTCAGCACGCCTGCCCGGGCACTTCCCGTGCCCACATCCACTGCCACCAGGAGGCTTTGCGTCAACAATCGGCGCCTTGTTCTCGGATCCGAAGCGACGGTAGCCGATCGGCACAGGTGGGGCTAGGGGGCGTGGTGCCCCTTAAAGCTTGTCTGCCAGATACCGCTCCAGCGTCGCCGCCGTGCCGATCGTCCAAAGCGTGCGCAGTGCGTGATCGAAGGCGGCGATAAAGGCCGGCTCACGAGCCAGGTCGCCATAGATGTCGGCCATGGCGAGCCAGGCCGCCGGATCGTTCTTGGCCAGTTGCGCCTGTTTTTGCAGGCGATCCCAGCTGGGGTCATTAGGCTCGATCACGGCGCCGGATCCGGTGGTGCCGAAGCAGTAGCGGCACCAGAGCGCCGAAACCAAAGCAAGGCCTGTCACCGACTGCCCGGCGGAAACCCGGTCCAGCGCCGAGGGAATGATGAATTTGGGCTGCCGGTTGGAGCCATCCAGCGCCAGGCGGCGGATGGTGTCGCCGATCTTGGGATTGCTGAAGCGGCGCTGGCACAGCGCAAAATAGTCGCCAAGATCGGTGTCGGGAACCGGCGGCACGACGGGAATGATCTCGTCCGCTTCAACCTTGGCAAGGAAGGCCGAAACCAGGGGATGTTCCATGGCTTCATGGACGAAGTGGATGTCGAGCAGCCCTGCCGGATAAGCGATGGTCGCATGCCCGCCATTGAGAATGCGGATCTTCATGTGCTCGTATGGCGCCACATCGGAAACGAACTGCACGCCGACCTTTTCCAACGCTGGCCTTCCGGCAGGGAAGTTGTCCTCGAGCACCCATTGGCGGAAGGTTTCGCAGAAGACCGGCCAGCTGTCGGCGATGGCGAACTGTTCGGCAAGCAGGTCGATTTCGCGTGCCGAGGTCGCCGGCGTGATGCGGTCCACCATGCCATTGGGGAAAGCCACCGATGCGGCGACCCATTGCGCTAAAGCGGGGTCAACCAGTTGTGCCAGCCCGACTACGGCGTTCTGCGTGACATGGCCATTGCCCGGAATGTTGTCGCAGCTCATCACGGTGA
>CAKTFF010000471.1 GCA_934553185.1 uncultured Devosia sp. | reverse complement strand
TGGGACTGCTTTTCGACCTCGGCCGTGGCGTGAGCCAGAATACCTATTTCGACGTTCTGATCGCCGTCATGCCGCTGGTCGGGCTGGCTTCTGCTTGGCTGTTGAGCACATTGACCACCAGACAAGGCATCGCCCGGAGCATCTGCCTGCTGCTTGTCGCGCTACCCGTTCTGGGCCGCGTGCCTGAATTTGCTGTCGACCATGTGAAGACCTTCGGCAAGGTTGGCCAGCAGCCAAAGTTCGATGAGATGTACGACCTGATCGCTGCCGCTGACGGGCCAGTCGCCTGCGAAAACCCGACTTTGTGCTACTGGGCAGGTCGGGAGAATGCGATCGACTTCACCAATGTCGGCCAGAAGCTTGAGAACAACGAGCAGACCCAGCAGGAATTCGCTGATCTGATTGCCTCTCAGGAGCTTGCGCTGATCCAGGTGAACGGCGAGGAATCTGGCCGTTTGACCGATGAGGCAAACAGCCAGTTGCAGGCCTCATACGAAATCTTCTGGGATCGCGAGGGCGTCCTTTATCGCCCGAAAACCCCACCGAAAGCACAATAGATCGCGTAAGGCTCAGACCCACTCGCGCATGAGCGCTCCGTTGGTTCCCTGTACCGGATCGCTGGTTGGCAGAGCCAACCGGGCAATTGTCTGATCCGCTTTAGGGCGGTCGCCGGGCTGCCCCCGTAAGGTGTCGAAGTCCTCCTGCCCAGGAGGATAGGCACCGACAACCGTGAAGTCGGCACTGGCCGTTACCCTTTGATGCGCGACGCCAGCCGGGATGACGATGACGTCCCCTGCCTCCACCCGCACCTCGGCACCAGCCGCACCGCCGAAGCGAAGTGTCGCCTTCCCCTTGGCAATGCCAAGGCATTCGTGGCTGCGCGAATGGTAGTGGGGAAAGGTGAACACGGTGTCGCGCCATTGCGGCACCCAGCCATTGCGCTTGAACAACTGTTCGAGTGGCTCAGGGCCGCTCCATTCCATAGCCTTGCGGTAAAGAAGGAGCGGCAGGGCACTGTTGGGGAACACCCCGTCGTCGGCAAAGTGCATAGTCTCGACGCCAGGATGCCCTTCCATCAGACCGTTCCCGAGAAGGTGTCACAATCACCCGGATTGCCGGAACGATAACCGCGGTCGAACCAGGTCTGGCGCTGAGCCGATGTGCCATGGTTGAAGGTCTTGGGCACGGCAAAGCCCTGCATGCGGCGCTGCAGCGTATCGTCGCCGATCTGCTCTGCGGCATTAAGAGCTTCCTCGATGTCACCACCGTCAAGGATGTTTTCCTGGTTGGCGTAGTTGGCCCAGACGCCGGCATAGCAATCGGCCTGCAGTTCCACGCGCACTGAATAGGCGTTGGCATCTTCCTGGCTCATGCTGGCGCGGCGCTGGTTGAACTCGGGCAACACTCCGGTGATGTTCTGGATATGGTGGCCGATTTCGTGGGCAAGCACATACGCCTGGGCGAAATCGCCGGGTGCACCGAACTGGTCACGAAGCTGGTCGTAGAAGCTGAGATCGATGTAAACCTGCTGGTCGGCAGGGCAATAGAATGGCCCGGTGCTCGAGTCTGCAGCGCCGCAGCCCGTATCCGTGCCGCCAGTAAAAAGCACCACGGTCGGTTCGGGATAATCCTCGTTCTGCTGGGCAAAAACGTTGGACCAAAGGTCTTCGGTCTCCCCAACAACAACACCCACAAATTGCCGCAGCTCACTTTGCTCGCCGCTGGTCGGAAGCTGGCTCGAGGATCGGCTGGAGGGTGCGGAGTTTGTGGAACCGCCCCCGGTCAGCATGTCGAGTGGATTGGTGCCCGTGAACAGCCAGACCAATCCCAAAACGATAACGATGCCAACAATGCCGCCGATACCGCCGCGCGAACCGCGACCACCACCGCCACCGGTGGGAAGGCGTATGCCGCCGCCTCGGCCGAACGGGTTACCACCCAGCCCGCCCAAGCCACCCAGACCGCCAAGCCCGCCACCCCGCTGGCCGCGCCGGTCCTCGATGTTCGAACTCTGCCGCCTGCCTTGCCATTTCATTGGTCTTTTCTCCGCAACCTTGCTTTGCAGCAACAAGGCTCGCGGTGCCAATCGGTTCCAGCCAGGAGGGCTGTGGCGGAGCAGGTCGTTACTGCCTCTCTAAATCGCTCGGCGAGGAGAGCGCCGCGTCAAGTTGCTGGCGCAGTCTTTGCAGTTCACGGCGCATGGCATCGCTGGAGTCTTTGTCGCCTCCAATGGCTGACCCAACAGCCAACGGCACCGACAAAGCTTTAGCACGCAGCGCTCTACCCTCGGACGTGAGGAAGACGCGCACCTGCCGCTCGTCCTTGTCATCGCGCTCGCGCTTGAGCAATCCCCGCGCTTCCAGACGCTTCACCAGGGGCGTGATCGTCCCCGAGTCAAGAAACAGCCGTTCGCCT